>JBAQGU010001171.1:0-3183 GCA_049287975.1 Roseiarcus sp. | reverse complement strand
GCGCCTCGCTGCGCAAGGGTTGGTTTCGCATGGTCGGCACGATAGTGGGCGCTGTTGCCATCGTGGTGCTGACCGCCTGCTTTCCGCAAGAGCGCGAAGGCTTTCTGCTCGGCTTGGTGGCTCTGGGGCGCCGCCTGACGGGCGCCGAGATAATCCGTCTTCGTCGCGTCGCTCGACGGTTCGATTGGCAGGTCGAGCTCGCTCCGGCGCTCGACGCCATGGCGCGAGGCGACAGCTCCACTGCGATCGAGCATTGGGCCGACTCGACCGGATGCTGGCTGGACTGTCCAGCGCCATGTCGGGAGCGCGCGTGAGACTCCGGGCCCGCGGGAGCATCCTTGCGATGTCGGAATCGCTTGCTCGCCATCCCGCATATTTCGATTCGGGAGCGGCGGCGTAAGATTTGTCGAGATCAACCTGTTCGGCGTCTATGTCGCACCTATCTCCGTGATGATGCTGGCGGCACGGCTCGTTCTGATCGCGCTGCGCAGGCTGGGAACCACTTTGGCCTGCTGCGTCGCGTCTGGAGCCCGGCGTTGTTCGTGCTCGCGGTCTATACAATCGTGCTCTCGTCCATCGTCCTCATCATCGCGCATTGAGGCGTTCCGATGTCGAGCGTCGAGTTGAAATCGAAGCAGGCTCCGAGGGAGGACGACGGAAACAAGGCTCCGCTCAACCCGCCACGCGTCGGTGACGAGGGCAAGCCGCTCGTCCCGCTCGTACCCATATTGATCACGGTGGTTACGCTCGCGCTTGCGACGTTGCTGGCCTGGGCGGGTTGGGACGCTTATATGGCAGCTCCCTGGACGCGTGACGGCACGGTGCGGGTCTACGTCATCACGATGGCCCCCGAGGTGGCTGGTCGCATCGTCGAAATGCGAGTCGCGGACAACCAACTCGTGCGCAGGGCGACGAGTTGTTCGAAATCGATCCGGCCGATTATCGGATCGCCCTCGAGCAGGCGCAGGCGCGGGAGCAGCGCGACATCGCCGCGCTCGAGTATGCGCGCGCCGACGAAGGCCGACAAAGCAGTCTTGCAAGACAGGGCTGGGCCTCGACAGACGTTTACCAGCAAACGAAAAGCACGCTGGGCCAGGGCGAGGCGACTGTGGACTTGGACAAGGCCGCCATCGCCAAGGCGCAGCTCAATCTCCGCCGAACCGTGATTCGCTCGCCGGTGAACGGATATGTGACCAATCTGCAGTCGCGACTGGGAGACTACGCCACGGTCGGTCAAAAGATAATCTCCGTCGTCGACGTCGATTCTTTCTGGGTTGACGGCTATTTCGAGGAGACCAGTCTCGAACGGATCCATGAGGGCGACCCGGCAACCATTAAGCTTATGGGCTACAGCCAGGTCGTTCGCGGACACGTCGGCAGCGTCGCCCGTGGCAATCGAGGTTCCGAACGCGCAGCCGGACCAGACGGGGCTCGCCTCTGTGAATCCCATTTTTACATCGGTGCGCCTCGCGCAGCGCGTGCCAGTGCGCATCGAACTCGATCAGATGCCGCAGGGCGTGCTCCTGGCGGCTGGCATGACGGCAACTGTCGAGATTGATCCTCGCCCCAAGCTATCGGAGCCGTGAGCGTTGAGTGCGTCAAAGGCGACAATGCGTGTAGTTTCATTAGGCCTTATTGTCTGCGCAACGGACTCCATGGCAGATGACAGCAGCGATTCCAACTCGGCAACGACCGCACCACGCAAAAATTTAGTTTGCAATATTGGAATTACTACGCGCCGTCCTTGAATAATCAGAACGGCGGCGCCGAGAACGGGACCGGTCGAATGTTGATCCTCTTCAACGTTGATCCCCTTCAACATTGCCGGCGTCCGGCAAATCATGCACATTGATTAGGTCGTCACAAACCCGAACGCGAAAACTGGACCGCGTACCGCCTCGGCGCACGCAACTCTTTAATTTCAGTCTAACCACGGTTGACATCGGCCTGCCGAACAAGGTTACCTTCGGTGGCGGAGAGTCCTAACTAAAGATAGCCTGGAAAACCGGGGCTTTTTCGGCGAAGGCGTCAAGGTTGTCGTGGAAGTGGCGGTAGATCCTCAGCGACAAATCGACCATTTCGACGGACCTTGGAGACGACCTTCGTGTGGGGGCGGAACCGTGCGAGAAAGTGGCGGATGTTGCTGTTGTCCTGTTCGATGGGGACGGTCAGTCTTTGCCGATGAAGAGTTTGTCATCAGGGATGAGGCGGTGATAGCCCTCCCAATCATCGGTGACGAACGTCTTGCCTTCGAGGCCGATTTTGTTGAGGAGCTTTTGGCATGTGGCGTCATCACGGCGACCAAGAACACCAGGAGATGGTTCGTCGAGCAATAGGGTCATAGGCTCGCCAGAGCCACAGTTTCTCAGTTTTTTTACAAAGCGCCACATCTCGTCGAGAGTGACGACAATTGCTTCAGTCTTGGTTGATGGCTCGGGAAGCTTGCGCGCGTCGTCGCTGACCCAGTTCAGAGCCGCCACATCGCTGACGCCGAGAATGCGCGCGATGGAGCCAAAGCTGACGTTGCCCATGGCGTAGAGAAGCAAGGCCAGCGCCTTCATCGCAGGCGGCTTGCCACGCGGCGGCGTCGTGGTGAAATTGCAACCGCATGAGAGGCAAAGATAGCGTTGAAAGCCACGCACAATTCCATTCTTCACATGATCCGTAGCGCCGCAGCTTGCAACAAACCTCGCTCATGGCAGGCGCGCGAGTTGCCGATTGCGAGTCGCGCATCGTCGAGGGCGCGATCACAGGCAGTCTTGTCGCCGGAAGTATCGGCCTCACGTGCACGGTCCATGGCCCCCGCGAGGGCTTGCTGGGTTTCTGGTGAGATGTCCCCGATCGCGGCTTCCTCCCTCGCGATAAGACCTAGGCGTCGGTTGATGGCTGGCTGAGGGGCGTGAAGAGCTGCGCGATCGGCCTCTGGCCGAAGGCGTCGTAGAGCGTGTTATCGATAGTCGACGCCGTGATGCAGAGACGGGCGGCGGTGTCCCGGTCGATCGACATCGAAAGCTCCATCGCCGAGGATTGCTGATCTGGTCACATCGGTAAGCTGAGGTAGTTTCGCCAATGCGTTCATCACGATCGGCCCCCACTTGTTCAGCTCGCTCAAACTCGGGTCAGTTAGAGTGTACTGGTACTCCGCTGCGGTCAGCCGGCCGCCGATGTTGATGTCCTGAACCG
>JBAQGU010001170.1:0-8949 GCA_049287975.1 Roseiarcus sp. | reverse complement strand
GTCTGCGATCCTCCGCCCACTCGAAAATGCTCTTGACGACATTGGCGCCGATGTCGATGACATAGCCGCCCGTCAGGAAAATATTGCCGAATTTGTCCCAATAGCGCACCGAGGCGTTCGGATTGTTTTCCGAGCGGACGGCGGTCAGATTCGCGCCCGTTCCGAACTCCTCCACCTTACCCGGGTACAGCTTTCCGATCTTCGAGAGTCCCGTGTCGTCGAGAAAATCAGCCGCCGCCAGTTTGTATTGGCCGCCGGCGAGGCGACTCCAAATATAGAGCAATTGCGCAAGGGTTGTCTTGCCTTGTCCACCAGCATGCGCCACGCTGATAAGATTTGGTAACATTACGACATCCCCAGAAGGCTGATTTAGACCCATATCGCGAGGTTTACCCCCCGTCAGCGATACGAGCCTATCTTGTCCGGTTCGGCGGCGCAACACACGGGTTGGGGCGCTCATGGCGGCTAATAAGCCGCGTTCGACGTGGTGATTCTCGTCGAGGACTCTTCCTCTCGGCTGATCCGGCCAGTGAGCGCGGCGACCTTGCGGGCGGATTCCGAAGCGCCGGCGTTCATCGCCGAAAGAAGGTCGTCGCCGCGCCGGGTCAGCAAGGCGATGAGGCCCGTGACCTTTTGGTCGAAAGATTGCAGGGAGCGCTCTCCGACGGACGCGATCTGACCGGAAACCTGATCGCCGCGAGCCTCCAGCCGCGCGACGAATTCCGCCCCTTCGCCGTCCAGCAGGTTGCGCAGCTCCTCGATGCGCGTCCCGACGCGTTGCGCAATGTCTTGCCCGCTCGACGTCAAGGCGGCGTCGGCCTCCACGATCGCGGACGTGAGGTCACGGAGCAACGCCTCGGTACGCTCGGCGAGCTTCCCCGTCAGCAAGTCGGCCTCGTTGCCAAAGGAGCGTCGCATCGCCTGTTCGTGGGCCGAAACGATCCCGTCCAGCGCCTTGGCGTGATCGACCGCGGTCGCCGCCAATTCAGCGCCGCTGGAGTCGAGACATTCGGCGACCGCCCGCAGCGGCGCGACGACATCGCTTTGCAGACGGCTCACGCCACCGTCGAACGTCCCGCTCAGCTCGTCGAACTTGCCCTGAAGGGTGGCGTAGATGCGATCGGCGAGGCCTGACAGCATCCGGGTGAGGGTCTCGGCGCGCGTCTCCAGGATTCGCGCGGCTCGAGTGGACGTCGCGTCGATCCCCATGGTGGTTTCGCGGACGCTGTCGCCAAGGGCGCGCGAGGTGCGGATGGTCGTTTGCGCGAGATTTTCGGTGAGCGCCTTCCCGCGCGCGGCAAGGTCTTGGTCAACGCGCTGCACGAGCGCGTCGAGCATGGCGCCGATTTCTCGCAGCCGCTCGGTCGCGCGCGCGTCGGTTTTATCGAGGCCCTGATCGATGGCTGCTGCGAATTCTTCGTTGCGCGCGACCATCCCTTGCTCGAGTTCGCTTCGCCGCTTGGCGAGGACGGCGTCGATCGCCCCGACGTGGCCCGAGACGCTGTGTTCGATCCGCTCCGCGTGAAGCGCGATCCGCTCGACGACGGTCTCGTTGCCCGCGCCTATGAGGGCTTCCAGCGACCGCAATTGCGTTTCGAGTTGCGTCGTGCGCTCCGCGAGGACGTTCGCGAGGGCGCCAGAGCGCGCGACGACCTCTTCGTCGAAAGCGGTCAGTTTCGAAGCGACCGTCCCGGAAAGGGTCTCGCCGCTGATGGAGACCGCGACGATCGCCTCGCTCGCCGCGCCGATGAATTTCTGACTGGCGAACTGGGTCACGCTGACCCAATGGGCCAGCGCCTCGCGCAGTTTTTCGACGAAGCGTTCTTGCGTCGAAATCGATTGGGCGACGATCGCGTCGACCGCCCGCTCGCCCGCCGCGTCGATCCTTTCGATCAGCGCCGCGGCGACCTCTTCGAGTTCGCGGAAACATCGCGCCTGCCGTGTCGACAATGGTTCCGACGACCGGTCGTCGGCGGCGGTCGATGTGGCGCCGGCGACCCCCATGCGCTCTCCGATTCGCGCGAGGTCCGCGGGAATTTTTGCCCCGATCTTCTCGAGATTCGAGGCGACGTCCGCGTGCGCCCCTGCTATCGCGGCGCGAACGTGCTCGCCGCTGGCGGAGATCGCCTTGCGTTGGGCCGCGATTTCCGAGATCAGGCCTTGGAGGAGCTGTTGATTTGCAGCCGAGGACGCTGCGAGCGAGGAGACCTCCGTCCGAACCAACCTTGCGAGTTCCCGCTCGCGCGCGTTGCTTCTCTCGACCCCCTTGCTCGTTGCGACGACTTCGCTCTGAATGTCCTGGTCGCTCGCGATCGGGGCCTGGCCGCCGGACCCGGCGGTCGGCGGCGGAGGTCGGCCGAAGGACTCGACCGAACGCCGAAGCGCCTCCAGCTGCTGAAACACCGCGACGAACGCGAGCAGGAGCGTCAACGTTCCCACCGCCATCGTCGCGGCGTCGCGGCCGGGAAATTGAAAAGCGCTGGCCGCGAAAAGGCTGATCCAAACGCCGAAACACGTCGCAGCCGCCACGAAAAGCGCCATGCCGCGGGCTCGCTCCCAGAACCGAGACGAAAGGTCCGACGGGCTCGATTCCGGGGGTGCGCCAGAGGTTTTCGCCGGGGCGGGCACACGCTCGTCGGTCTCGCCCCGGGGGATGTGGCCCGAGGCCGGCGAGGCGGTGGGCGGCCTCTCGGCGTCCAGATCGAGAGCGTTTTCCACGGCTTGCAGGAGCGTTGTCCTGACCTCCGCCACGGACCCGAAATCGTCGATGTGTTTCATACGCCTCACCGAATTGCCCGAGCCTGGCCGCCGCTCTCGGAACCAAACGCACTAAACCGCTCACTCTCACCGTCCGCTGACGGTTCAGTGAGCAATCTTGCCCGGCGCCACCCAAGATCCCGGCGATGGATTACTTGAACTCATTGCGAACCTTACCTTGCGGCTCGATGCCACTCGCGATACGCCGTCACTGCACGCCGGGACACCTTCAGCGCGCGTCGCATGACCTTGAAATAAACGACGCGATCGGTTGATCGAATATTCGGCGGGCCATCGAATCGTTGAACATAGCGTCGTGTCAGAAATAGAGCAAATTCTTGTTCGGTCGCCGTCTATCTCCCACGCGACTGCGAGCATCGCCAACGCCCTGGACGAACCGCCCCTACAGACCGAGTCGGGCGACTCTAACTCCGGTGACGGCCCTGTTCAATTTCTACAATCGCTCAGTGGACGGCGTCGGGCTCATTCTGCCGGCAGGGTATGAGGTCGAGGCGGGCAAGCGGCTTTCGACCCAGGGTCTATGACGTCTTCGTGCAGATGGCGAAGCCGAGTCCGATCGCGGCGCAGACTTGAAGGCGAGCAACGACGAGTGAGCGCGGCTTTGCTTTGGCTAGAGCCATCCTCATCCTCTCCCGCCGCCGGCGAACTCGACGACGGCGGCTCCCAGCCTCTCGCGAACCGAACCGGCCGCCGAGGTCGGCCCGGTTAACCATCACGCAATCCATTTCGGCAATAATCTTTATGTGCGGCGAATCCGGCGCTGGCGCTCAATTGTGGTTGGCCCCTCAGCCAATGAGCGCGGCGAAACGCGCGTATCCCGGTCCCGGTTTCGTCGCTCAAATTCGCGATGTCCCCAAAAACGAATCGTCCCGATTAACCATCTCTTAATCCATTTCACATCGTGCAATCCATTTCGGCTATTATCTTCATCGCGACGAAACCGGCGCCGCGCAGCTGTCCGCAAGTGCGGCGAGACGCTGATGCTCCGGACGTCACGATCCCGGTTTCGTCGCTTACTCCAAAAAGAAAACGGCCGCCGAGACGCCCCGGGAGTTACGGTGACAGTGCACTTATTTGACGCAGTCCGAGCGGGCGCCGAGAGCCCGGAAAGTCGAGCCTTGACTCAACCATCCAGCAACGCCTCCCCGCCGCCTTTAAGTTGAGTGCGCTGTCACCGTAACCACTAGTCTGGGCTGCTTCGCTTTGCTCGCAGTGACGGTTTCGGACGGGGCGTCCTTCTATACGATCCACGGGCCTCGTTTCTAATAAGTCGCCTTACGCGGCGACGCGGATCTTCAGTCCCAGCGCTTTCGTCACGCCCAGAAGGGCGCTCCGCCGCGGATCGCCGTCCTTGTTCAGCGTCTTGTAGAGGGTATCCCGCGTAACGTCGGCCTGCGAGCGACCTCGGTCATCCCGCGGGCCTGGCGACGTCGCCGAGCGCCGGCGCGATGAGCGCGGGATTGCCCTCTTCGAAGACCGGCTCGAGGTAGGCGGTAATGGCCTCTTTGGACGTGAGCCGCTCGGCCGTGTCCCAAGCCGTCGTTTCGATCGTCATCCATCACCCCTTCAGTTCCGCCGCCATCCGGGCTACGCCGCGCTGATTGTCAGCTTCAGCCCGAGAGTGCGGACGACGCCGAAAAGCGTGCTCAGCCTCGGATCGCCGTCCGCCGACAGGGCTTTGTAGAGCGCCTCGCGGGTTACGCCGGCCTCCGTGGCTACGGCGGACATGCCCTTGGCGCGGGCAATGGTCCCGAGGGCTGTCGCGAGGTAGTGAGGATCTTCGGACCTGACGGCGTCGGCTAGAAGGTCCGATAGGTCCTGCGGATCGGCGTCGGAGGCGTTGACGAGGGTCACTCCCGGGAACATCTCGGCGAAGGGTTTTCCTTGCGCTAGCTCTTCGTCAGTCAGTTCCGGGTTATCTGATACTTCGTCCCAGTCTTCCTTCGTGTAACCCCGGCCCGGGGTGAACTCTTCATGAAGTTTTTGTGCGGGCATCTTCTCTCTCCTTTTTACTGGCATGACGCATGGAAACTACCGAGACGGCTTCATTGCCCAGAAGGGCAAATACGACTGTCCAGGGCGTTCCCTGTTTTAGATTTCCGACAGCGCGAAGGCGCCCTTGCTTGCCGCGGTAGATCACCGCTTGTTCGAAGAAGGCTTGGGTTAGGGCGGCGAAATCCAGGCCGTGCTTGGCCAAGTTCGTAAGCCGCTTGGGCCCATCACCTCGGGCCCCCGATGAACCCAAGACGATGCCGCGAAACAATTGAGCCAATTCCCCACCCGTCATTGCGAGTGCGCGCCGGCCTCCGGCCGACCCTGAGGGATGAAACAGGGTTCGCCGGCAAATCACATGTCATTCCCGCGAACGCGGGAATCCAGGAGGCCACGTCGCTCGCGGAGTCTCAACCTTTCGGCTCCGACGACGGGCCCCGACTTGCGCCGCCGCATCGTGGCCCCTGGATACCCGCTTTCGCGGGTATGACAATAGCCGTTTGTTTCTCGTCAGCGAAGCGAAGCGACCCAGGGGGGCCGCAGTACGACCGTCTATCTGCTGGCGCCGCGCATGCTGTGGCCCCTAGGTTGCTTCGTCGCAAGGGCTCCTCGCAATGACCCCGGGGCGTCGCGAGTCCAATCGATTCGATTGTTTTACTTCGCCGCCTAATGCCCTCGCGGCGCCTTGGGTTCACCGAGCGTCAGCATCAGGCGGTTCGCCCAGGCGAACATTGCGACCGCATCCGCGAGATCGGCGATGTCGGAATCAGTGAGGCCGGCATTGCGCAAGGCTCGGATTTCGGCGGCGCCGGCCTGCGGCGGCGTTTGAGCGAGTTTGGCGGAGAAGTCCGCGATGGCGCGATGGCGCGGCTCCAGCTCCGCGCCGACGCCGTCGGCGAAGAGACGGTCGGTCACGTCGGGGCGTTTGGCGAGCTGAATGTAGAACCGCGCAGGAACGGACGTGCAATAGACACAGCCATTGAGGATCGACTCGACCGTCGCGCCCAATTCGCGCTCGGCGAGGCAGGCCGCCTGCCCGTACTTGATCGCGTTGAACAGCGCCGAGCGTTTGCGCAGGGCCGGCGCGTCGTGCAGCGACAACATTTCCGCAGTGCTGCTTAGAGGATGACGTTCGCGAGATCGTACAGCTTTTTCACAAAGCTCTGGATGAGAGCGTCCTGGGCGGAGATGCTCGTATCATCTAAAACCGTTCGGAACTGCAGCTGAGACTCGACTATCGGTTCAGACAATTCGTGGAGCCACTTACGGCGCGATTGGGGTAGGCTCAGTCGCAATCCGTTCAAGCCGATCGCGCCCATTTCAATCTGGAATGGAGGCGTGAATCCAAGCTCCTCTTCAGCGACAGCAATATAATTTTTGAGTACACGACCATAAATGTCCTGCACGTTCGTCATTGGCGCCGAGGGCTTGTTGTGATGGTGGCCAACCAGCTCACGGGTGACTCCCCACAGCTCGCCGTTTCGGAAAAGCTGCGTGAAAGCTGTCGGCGTCGTGGAGCTACCGAGGGGTTCATAAGCGATCGCCCCGAAGCGATTGCGGCCGGGAAAGCTGCCAAAGGCCGTACGGGTGAGCACATCGGCTCGGCGACGCCCGACTATGTCCTGCAATTGCGCGACCTGGAACGGCTCGGAAAGTGGCGCCGTAGGGACGAGCCGAAGATAGAATGCGGGCCTCTCGTCGAAACGATATTCGATTGCGTCGCCTTCATTCCGACGACCAGGTATCGGTAGGAGACTGCTTTCGTGCGAAGCGAGCGCCTCCCCCGGATTCCAATAAAAGGCAATATTAGTGGTCGCAGAGGTTTCCTCGAATTTCCGAAGGGCCGCGCCCATGGAAACCGAAGTCCCGACATATGGCCTCAGTGCGTCAACCAAGACACTGCGGAGCCGGACATGTTCTGCGTCAATAATCGCTTTCGTCGCATCCGGAGCGAGCCGAAATTGAATCGGCCCCGCCTTGTGTTTGAGATCGAACGGCAACTCTTCGCGGTCGCCGTAATGCACATTTTGAATCATTAAAACTCGCGCGTCGGTCAACGCCCGCAGCGCGTATCCGTACTCGATCGCCACATTTGAATTGATGAGCTTTTTGGGCGGCGCTTCAGTCGGGGAGTCGGCGCTGGTCGAACGTTCGCCAACAAGCGTGACGTCGGCGATGAACACAGCAGCTCGGTCGATCCTTTTGAAAATCGTGGGAGCAAGATCGGGACTGCCTTCAACTCCCTTCCGATCATCTTCCAGGTGTAGCGCCTCTCGCGCTTCGCGTTCCGAAGGCTCCTCAACTTCGCTCGGCTCTTTCAGCACCGCGATCGCATCTGCAAGGACATCCCAAACGAAATGGCGGCCAGTCTTTCCCGGAGTATCAAACTGCCATGACCAAAAGATCTTCATTTTGCTGCCCCGTCTCATGAGAGCTTCGAATTCAAATTGCGATCGGTTCGACCTCGTCGAGTATGGTCTCATCGTTCGTCCGATCATAGAGCTTCGTCGTGACGCCTTCGCCTGCCGCCATGCGGCTATGGTCCGGCCAACGAAGCGATTGGCAAGATCAAGCAGGGCGTCGGCTCAGCGGTCGGATCGGACAAACTGAAGGCGGAAGGCGCCGCTCAAGAGCTGAAAGGCGACGTCCAGAAGGCCGTCGGGGATGCAAAAGCGGCGATGAAAGATGGGGCCAACAAGGCTGCCGCAGCCGCCAACAAAAATCTCTGACAAGACGCCACGCCGGCTCCTCCGCGGAGCCGGCGGTAGTTTTTGCCCCTCCATTATTCTTCCAGTGCGGCGCTGGGCGGCGCTAAGCTCACGCCGTCCAAGCCTCCACCGGCGCGCCTTTCGCCGCCTCTCGCGATCGGCTCGCCTCCACCTCTTTCAGCGCCGCGCGCAGCACCTCCGTCACGCCCCGGCCGGCGACCGCGGACAGGTCCAGCGGCGGCGGCCGTTTTGCGCCCGGCGCGATAGGCGGCCCATAGGTCCGCATCGCGCGTTTCAGACGCTCGCGCTGCAGCCTCGATGTCTCCTCGTCGACCGCATCGATCTTGGACAGCGCGACGATCTCCGGCTTTTCCGATATTTCGCCGCCATAGGCGGCGAGCTCCTTGCGGATCGTATGATAGGCGCTGCCGGCGTGTTCGCCCGTCGCATCAACCAGGTGCACCAACGCGCCGCAGCGCTCGACGTGACCGAGGAAGCGGTCGCCGAGCCCGTGGCCTTCGTGCGCGCCCTCGATCAGGCCGGGAATGTCGGCGAGCACGAAGTCGCGGTCGTCGATCTTCACTACGCCGAGGCCGGGATGCAGTGTGGTGAAGGGATAATCGGCGATCTTCGGCCGCGCCGCCGAGACGGTGGCGAGCAGCGTCGACTTGCCTGCGTTCGGCAGCCCGACGAGGCCGACGTCCGCGATCAATTTCAGGCGCAGAACGATGGTGCGCTCGATCCCGGGCTGGCCGGGGTTGGCGCGGCGCGGCGCGCGATTGGTCGAGGTGGTGAAATGGGCGTTGCCGAAGCCGCCGTTGCCGCCTTTGGCGATGACGACGCGCTCGCCCTCCCGTCTGAGGTCGGCGATCAATTCTTCGCTTCCCTCCTCGAACACCTGCGTGCCGGCGGGCACTTTCAACACCGCGTCGGCGCCGCGGCCGCCAGCCCGGTTCTTGCCCATGCCGTGTATGCCGGTCTTGGCCTTGAAATGCTGCTGATAGCGAAAGTCGATCAGCGTGTTGAGGCCGCCCGCGCACTCTACGACGACGTCGCCGCCGCGCCCGCCGTCGCCGCCGTCGGGGCCGCCGAACTCGATGAACTTCTCGCGCCGGAAAGAGACGCAGCCGGCGCCGCCGTCGCCGGACCGGATATAGACGCGCGCCTGGTCAAGAAATTTCATGGACGCTCTCGCTGACGAACCAATTCCGGGGTCGCGCCGCCCAGTCCGCGCGGCCGAGCGCGAACCGGTCGCATTCGACGAGGCCGCCCCGCGCCGGCGCGGCCTCTCGACCCGTGCCGACGAAACGAAATCTCGCCTTCTCGAGCACGCGCCGCGAGGCCGGATTCTCGACCCGCACGCTGGCGTTGATGGCGATCGCCCGGGTCAATGAGAACGCCGCCTCCAGCATCGCCGCGACCGCCTCGCTCGCGTAGCCGTTGCCCCAGAACTCCGGCGCCAGGGCGTACC
>JBAQGU010001169.1:0-2751 GCA_049287975.1 Roseiarcus sp. | reverse complement strand
GCTCCGAGACGCGCATCGGCGCGAGCGCCGGGGCGACGATTTCGCCGGCGAACTCGACTGCCGGCGGCGTCGCCGGCAGCACGTTGGCTGCATCTTCGGCCAGGTCAGGATGGGCGCTGACGCCGGTGATCGGCGTCTTCAACCGCGCGGCGTCGCGCTCGAGCGCCGCCCTCGCATGCCCGACCTTCGCTTGGAACGCGCCCGCACGCAGGGCGCTCGGCAAGCCGCCCGCGGCCTCGATCTCCTGGAACAGCGCCCACGCCGCTTCGCACAAACCCTTCGTCAGCGCCTCGAACGCTCCGGCCCCCGCGGCGGGATCGGCAACGAAGCCCAGATGCGACTCGCGCAGCTGGATCGATTGCGTATTGCGAGCGAGTCTCCGCGCGAGCGAATCGGGCAACCCGATCGCCTGCGTGAACGGCAGAATGCTGATGCTGTCAGCGCCGCCCAGACCGGCCGAAAAGGCGGCCAAAGCGCTGCGCATCACGTTCACGTATGGGTCGCGCGCGCTCATCATGCGCCAGGCGCTCTCGGCGTGCAGGCGCGCGGCCGCCGGCGCGAGGCCGCAAGGCTCGGTGATCCGCGCCCATAGCAGACGGAGCGCCCGAAACTTTGAGAGCGTGACGAATTCGTCGGCGTCCGCCGCCATGCGGAACGCGATCCCCGCGCGCGCCTCCTCGAGGACAAGTCCGCCTTGCTCGAGCGCCCGCAGATAGCTCACGCCCGAGGCGAGCGCGAAGGCGAGCTCCTGCGCGGGCGTCCCGCCGGCCGAATGGACCGGCCGCCCGTCGGCGGCGACAAACGGACCGCGAAACCCCTCGCCTTTCAACGCCGCGACGAGCCCGGCGAGCGCTCGCGCCTCCTCGTCCCACTGCGCCCCGCGTCCGCTGCGCGCCAAGCCGCCGATCGGATCCAGCCCGAAGGCGAGACGGGCACTCTCGAGGCTCGAGCCCGACCGCGCGACGAGCCCGGCAAAGCCTCTCGCCTGCGCCTCGGCTTGCGGCCCGAGGTCGAGTTCGAAGCTCGCACCTTCGTCGAAACGGATCCCGTCGAATGCGCGATGCAGCGCGGCGGAATCCCATTTGCCCAAGCCATAGCCGTACGCTCCGGCGGCGCCGGCGAAGACGACCTGCAACCCGTCCGCGCCGTTGGCGAGATCCTCGAGCGCCTGCGCGTTCGCGTCCCCGGGCTCGGGGTGATCCACACGCGCCAGCACGGCCCAGGGTCCCGCCGAGCCGCGCGTCGCGCGAGCGCCCTCGCGCCGCCCGTACAGCGGCTCGAGAGCGATCCCGTCCGAAGTCTTGGAGACGAGCCCGTCCGGCGAGCCGCCCTTCAGCGAAGCCTCCACCGCCGCGCGCCAATCGGCTTCGGAAAAGATCGGGAACGCGCCCGCAAATCCTTCCAACCCGCCCTCCAGATTCAAATGAATTGCGAGAGACCCGGGATCGCGGCCGAAATTTCGCCCACGACATCGTCGCCGGCGGCGTCGCGAGCATAGGCAAACACTTCTTTGCCGACGACCTGAATCTGATCCATGCCGAGGCCGAGTTGCATGAGATCGCCGCCGAGCGCCATCAGGCCGCCGCCGCCCATCGCGCCGGAGCCCGTGCCCATCAGGCCCTTGAGCGTGGCGCCCATGCCTTCGCCCCCTGCCCCATGTGCAGTGGCGGCGATAGCGTTGAGCGCAGGCGCCTTCGTCAGGAGGGCGTGAATCGCATCCTTCGGAGCCTCGCGCTTGAGGAAGTCGAGGATGAGGGCGACCGCCTGACGCGCGGTTTCCGGCGTCGTGTTGGCGTCCGCGGCGACTCGCGCGATCAGATTCTCCATTTCCAGCTCCTCGAGCAGTTGCGCCGCGGTAGTCGAGGCGGCCTCACGCATTTCGACGCATGGCCGGCCAAAATCAAGCGTTGTCGCATCACACGTCGGCGAGGGCGAATGACTAAGGCGACACGCAGAAACAAGTGAGCCAATTCCCTGTCCGTCATTGCGAGCGAAGCGAAGCAATCCAGGGCCGCAGTACGACCGTCTGGGTTGCTGGCGCCGCGCATGTTGTGGCCCCTGGATTGCTTCGTCGCAAGGGCTCCTCGCAATGACGGATGGGTCGCCGCTGACCCGATCGATTCGGTAGTTATTGGGCGACGGCTTGGTCTAGCCGGGCCGTTCGGTCCGGCTACCTCCGCCCGAACAGCCGCTCGATATCGGCCAGCTTCAGTTCGACATAGGTCGGCCGGCCGTGGTTGCACTGGCCGGCGCCGGGCGTCGCCTCCATCTCGCGCAGCAGCGCGTTCATTTCCTCCGGCCGCAGCGCGCGGCCCGAGCGGACGGAATGATGGCAGGCGATGGTCGCGAGGCGGTGGTCGAGCCGGCGCTCCAGCGTCTCGGCGCCGTCCTCGGCCGCGAGATCCTCACCGAGATCGCGCAGCAACCCCGCCATGTCGCCCTTTGCGATCAGCGCGGGGGCCTCGCGCAGCAGCACGGCGCCGGGGCCGAAGCCTTCGACGACGAGGCCGAGCGCCTGCAATTCCTGAGCGCGTTCGAGCAGCGCCGCCGCCGCGTAAGGATCGAGTTCGACGACCTGCGGCGAGAGCAGGATCTGCCGCTCGACGCCGCTCTCTGCGCGCTGGCGCTTCAGCTTTTCATAGACGATCCGCTCATGCGCGGCGTGCTGGTCGACGATCACCACCCCGTCACGGGTCTGCGCGATGACATAGGTCTCGTGCACCTGCGCGCGCGCCGCCCCTAACGGCGCCG
>JBAQGU010001168.1:0-3529 GCA_049287975.1 Roseiarcus sp. | reverse complement strand
TTTCGCTTCGCGTGATCGCATCCTAGCCCTCTCGCAGTTTGAGAGGATATCCCATTACCCAACCATCCGCCCGATATGCCCCACGGGATCAATCTTCCATCCCTTCGATCTCGGCACTGTCGAGTAGACGCATCGCGAGGCTGCTTAAGATCAGATACTGAAGTGCTTTTGTGGGATCATTGACACCGATTTCCGAAGTATGGCTCTTTTCGTTCCGAAACTTGTCAATGGCCATCGTTAAGAACTTGACGCCGTCATTGAAATCCCCGTCGACATGGCGTGCTATCGCGCCCTTGACGTGCAGCTTACCTTTGCCAAAAGCTTCCGATCCTGTTTCAAAGCGGCCGGTAAGCTGCCGAAGGCGGTCGCGCACGACCTTAAAGCTCCACTCGACTGCTTGGGCGTAGTGTTCCGACAAAAACAGCTTTTCGCATTTGGCAATGATGGCCTTGTGGAGAAGCGCTTTCGGGAACTGTAGTGCTACTTGGACTGTCTTTTGTGTGCCAGCCACGTTCGGCTCCATAAATCAGGCCTGAGAGACGACGCCGCAGCCTAGCGTGTCCATCCTAGCAATGCACGCCATGGAAATTCTGGCGGAGCGACGCGACTAGGTCGCAGACCCCGAGTTTCGACCGGTGCATAATTCAACAATTTTGCACCGTCGGTATCGCCTCAATGATATCAATCGCTCAGCGTGTGCAGATATTAGAGGCAGATGTCCCAAGCCCCCACCGACGCATTCGCAACGCCGGTCCTGTCGTCCGGCGTTTCAGATGCGCCCGTGCGGCCGTGCGTCGACATCGCCGCCAAGTCCGTTCGGCTCGTTCTGTCCTCACCCGATCGGCTTGGCCCAGCGCGCTAGCGCCTCTTCTGTCGGCGTCGATCCCGCGCCCGGCGCCTCGGGCGCGACATAGCGCCCCGCCTCTACCCGGATCGGCTCGACGAAACTGTCTTTGATCCAGGGAATGTATTCCAGCATCGTCGTCGCGGGATGCCAGAACGAGAGATGGACGTGGATCTGGCCCATGTCGCCGACATGGGCGACGACCGGCAGACGGCGAGCGTGGGCCGCCTCGGCGACAGTGATATATTCGCTGATGCCGCCGAGCCGGGTGACGTCGGGCTGCACGAAATGGACGGCCTTGGCGTCGAGGAAGCTGTTGAAGGCGTCGGCCGAATACAGCTGCTCGCCGAGCGCGATCGGGATCGAGGTCGCGCGCGCCAACGCGCTGTGTCCGGCGACGTCGTCGTACCATAACGGCTCCTCGAACCAAAAGATGTCGAGCGGTTCGGCGAGTGCGCAGAAGCGCTTGCATGTGGGCAGATCCCAGCGGCCGTTGCCGTCGACCGCGATCGTCGGGCCGGCGCCGATCGCGCGGCGCACGCTCTCCAGTCGATCGAGGTCGGCCTTCACGTCGTCCTGCCCGACTTTCAGCTTCAGCCTGTGATAGCCGTCGATCTCGATGGCGCGCTTGCAACCGTCGACGAGTTCCGGCGTCGGGATCGACAGCCAGCCGATGTCGGTGTTGTAAGCTTCGAGCGTCGGCGAGGTCGCGCCGCCGAGCAGTTTCCATAACGGCAGACCGGCGGCCTTCGCCTTCAAGTCCCATAGAGCGATGTCGACGGCGGCGAGCGCGAGTTGAGTGATCCCGGCGCGCCCGACCCATTGTAGCGCGGGAAAGCGGGCGAGCTTGCGCCACAGCCTCGTGATATCGCCGGCCTCCTCGCCGATCAGCAACCCGCCATAGCAATCGCGGATGCAGGCGGTGATCAAGCGGTCCGAGGCGAGGTGTGCGTGCGTTCCCGTGTAGCCGAATCCGAAGAGACCGGCGTCGGTCGCGAGGCGCACCCCGACAACGCCCCAATGGGTGACGTCATGCGTCGAGTCCGAGATCGAGGCGCGACTGATCGGGATGTGCAGGATGAACGGCTCGACCGCGACGATTCGCATGCGCGGGGACTCCCTTGTCGCAGTTGGTTCATTCCGGCTCCCGGGCCGCCCGCCGCAATCGCGGTTTGGGCAGACGCCCGGCATCATAGACGGGCGCCGCCGCGCACGGCAATGCCGTCCCCGCTCGGGGGAGAATGTAGCGCGATAGGGTGTCGAACGACGCCCGTCTTTCGACGGCGGCGCCCGTCTACCAAAGCCGGGCGGGAGCCGCTTGATGGCTGAAATGCATTTTCAGGGCGACTGCGCGTCATTCGCTCGTCGATCGCGCGGCGAGTTGAACCGCTCCTCACACCCAACTGCCCGACCGTCGTAGCGGCGCTGCACATCGCGTGGTTGTGACGCCGCGGACTCTCCTTCGCAACCTCCAGATGATGCTAGAGAGTTGCGGGCGCTTGCACCCGGCGAGCCACTCCGACGCTCGGTTGGAGGGCGCTGTCAATGCGTATGTGGGTCACTCGAGGCGTGGGGTCGACGATTGCACGGAGTCCATATGAAATCCTTATTCAGAAGAGCCGACAGAGCTTCCTCCCATGGCGCCCGACCCGGTATCAGTCGCTTCCTTCTCGCGATTGTGGCATCGTTCGCCGCCGCGACGCTGGCTGCGGCGAGCCTATCTCCGGCCCGCGCTCAAACCGACTTCTATACGATTGCCACTTCGGAACTCGGGTTTTATTCGAACGGAGCCTTGATTCGGTCGCAGCCGATGTGGGGGGCTCCAGACGGCGCTGCCGCGTATCGGATCCTGTATCGATCGGAAGGGCTGAATGGCGAACCGATCGCGGTTTCCGGCGTCGTCATTGTCCCTGACGGCTCGCCGCCGCCTGGGGGTCGGCCCATCGTCGCATGGGCTCACCCGACCACTGGCGTAGCCAGGGCCTGCGCGCCCTCGTTGGCGCGCGTTCTGTTCCGATCGATCCAGGGCTTGCGAGGGATGTTGGCGCAGGGCTATGCCGTCGCCGCTACGGATTATCCTGGCCTCGGAACGCCTGGGCCGCATCCCTATCTCGTCGGTGTGAGCGAAGGACGCGCGGTTCTGGATTCCGTCAGAGCGGCGCGGACGATGCCCGGCGTAGGCGGCGACCGCACTTTCGCCGTCTGGGGCCATTCCCAGGGCGGTCAGGCCGTACTGTTCGCGGGTCTCCTCGCGAAAGAATACGCGCCGGAACTGCGGCTGGTCGGCGTTGCGGCTGCGGCGCCGGCCACGGAGCTCCGAAGTCTGTTCAACCTGGATCTGGGGACGCCCGGCGGCAATAACATCACCGCGATGACGCTCTGGTCATGGTCGCGGGTGTATGACGCGCCGATGTTGCAAGTCGTGACGCCCGAGGCCGTCCCGGCTATCGACGAATTGGGCGGAATGTGCATCGAGAGGTTCTTCGACGTCTTCAGACGACGCGGTCCGTCCCGCAAGCTCGCGCAAAGCTTCCTGAAGGAGAAGGACTTCGCGAACCTGCCGCCTTGGCGCGCGCTGCTCACGAAAAATACGCCCGCCGCGCTTTCGCCTTCGATACCGATTTTCCTGGCGCAGGGGACGAAGGACAATGTCGTCGCACCCTCCGTCACGCGCGACTATCTGGC
>JBAQGU010001167.1:0-3361 GCA_049287975.1 Roseiarcus sp. | reverse complement strand
GGTCATCGACGACGGGGGCTTTCCGCTCGATCTCGGGTGTGGTTGGCTGCACTCGGCCGATCAGAATCCCTGGGTCGCGATCGCGCGGGCGCAGGGTCGCCACGTCGATCGTATGCGGCCGCCTTGGGAACGTCCGCTCGCTCAGGTCGCCCACCAAGAAGACGCCGCGGCGTTCTTCTCGGCGATGCGAAGCTTCCGCGAACGCGCGGGCTCGATCGAGGAAAACGAACCGGACCGCGCCGCCGCACAGTACCTCGAGCCGCTGGATCGCTGGAACCCGATGCTCGATGCCGTAAGCACTTGGTACAGTGGCGCTGGGCTGGATCGGGTTTCCGCGCGCGACCTCGAGCGATACGTCGATACCGGCGTGAACTGGCGCGTCGTCGAAGGCTACGGCAGCGTCATCGCGGCGCACGGCGCGGATTTGCGGGTCGAATTCGACTGCGTGGTGGAACGCGTCGACCATCGCGGCCACGAGTTGCGCGTCGAGACCTCGCGCGGCGCCGTCACGGCGCACGCGGTCGTCGTGACGCTGCCGACCCCCTTGATCGGGGAGAACGAGAATTTCTTCTTACCTGCGCTGCCGGAGAAGGCCCGAGCCGCGACGGGTTTGCCGTTAGGGCTGGCGGACAAGCTGTTCCTCGCGCTTTCCGATGCGGAGGCGTTCGATCCTGACAGCCGCGCCTTTGGGGCCTACGATCGCACGGCAACCGCCGCGTATGGGTTCCGCCCGCTCGGCCGGCCGCTGATCGAATGCTATTTCGGCGGTGCGCTGGCGGCCGAGCTCGAAAAGGGCGGCGAGGCAGCTTTCACGGATTTCGCCGTAGCCGAACTCGTCGGTCTGTTCGGCGCCGACTTCGCGCGCCGCGTCGCGCCGCGCGGTTCGCACCAATGGGGCGCGGATCCCCTGTCGCGCGGCTCCTACTCCTACGCGCTGCCGGGAAGGGCCGACGATCGTGCGGTGCTGGCCGCGCCGGTCGACGACCGGATCTTTTTTGCCGGCGAGGCCTGCTCGCGAACCGACTTTTCCACCGCCCACGGCGCATTCCGAACCGGGGTGGCGGCCGCCGAGCAGGCGATCGAGGCGTTGCGGCGGGCGGGGGCGCGGGCGGCGAGCTAGTAGAAGTCCGGTGTTCGGCCCGAGGACGAGGCCCAGGAACGACGCGAAGGTGTGATGCGTCTCGGACCGCGGCATGGTTTGGAGGTATCCAATGGACGCGATTACCACCCCGGAACGAGATAAACCGCACATTCGCTTCGATCCCCTGAGCCAGGATTATCTCGCCGACCCGTATCCCTCTTTGAGTGTCGCCGCGAAGGCCGCGCCTGCCTTCTATTGTGAGGCGATCGATCACTGGGTCGTAACCCGCTATCACGATATCCGGAATATCTTTCGCACACCCGCGCTTTTCTCCGCCGCCAATGCCAACTCGCCGCTGCGGCCCGTATGCCCGATGGCGGCGAAGGCGCTCGAGGAGGGAGGATTCAAGTCGGTGCCAACTCTGGCGAATGTCGATCCCCCCGCCCACACGCGCGTGCGAAAGATCGCCAATGTCGCATTCACGCCCAAGCGCGTCGTGGAAATGGAGCCGTTTGTTCGCGACTTGACGGTTCGCTTCTGCGAACAGCGACTGCGCGACGGGCGCGCCGACATCGTGCAAGATTTTGCGTGGGCGCTTCCGGCCTTGGTGTTGTTCCGGATTTTGGGAGTTCCTGACGACGAGGTGCCGCGTGTCAAAGAAGGCTCTTGGAGTCGCATCCTGCTCATCTATGGCCAGCCATCCGAGGCGGAGCAGGTGCGCGCCGCCGAGGGACTTGCAGTGTTTTGGAAGTTCGCGGAAAGCCTCGTTCGAGATCGTATGGAGAAGCCGCGCCAAGACTTTGTCAGCGATTTGGTGCAAGCTAAAGATTCGGAAGGAAAGGGTCTCGCGATCGAGCAGGCAGCAACGCTTGTGCTGAACTTGCTGTTTGCCGGCCACGAGACGACGACCGGCCTTCTCGGCAATGCTTTCCGAAGGTTGCTCGCCGACCGCGACGCTTGGGAGGCGATCTGCCGTGATCCAAAATTGATTCCCGCGGCGATCGAAGAAGTGCTGCGTCTCGACACCTCCGTCATCGCCTGGCGTCGACGGACCACCCAGGAGGTGGACATCGGCGGCGTGCAAATCCCTTCGGGAGCCAAATTGCTGCTCCTCCTCGGTGCAGCGAATCGTGACCCGTCTGTCTTTCCCGATCCTGATCGTCTCGACATCAGGCGACCGAATTCGCGGGAACATCTCTCCTTCGGCGTTGGGCCGCACCTCTGTCTGGGGGCGCCGCTTGCGCGCCTGCAAGGGAAAGTCGTGCTGGAGGAAGTGTCCGCTCGGCTCCCCGATTTGCGGCTCGTGCCTGGGGTGAAGCTGGAATTCGCGCCGAATGTTTCGTTCCGCGGCCCGCTGTCGTTGCCGGTCGAATGGGGGCCGGAATCAAATCGCTGACCAACACCTACTTCTTTGATGGCACAAGGCGGACTCGATCGGGCCGGGCCGGTCCGGTTGACCGGGGTGCTGCGGCCGTCGCCGCTGCGTGACGCGGGAAGAGGTTGCCGCTCGTAGTGATATTGATTTATGGCACCGCGCCGAGTGGCCGTTGGGGACGAAGCCTGTGATATTATCCCTCAGCGCATCCGCCGAGATTCAGATTTCGTCCGACGGCGGTCGAGACCTTGTCCCGCCCGTTGGCTCTAAAGTCGCCGCCGTTTGGAAGTCAAAAGCACACGGGAGAGACCGCCCATGATCAACCGCCGCTCATTGTTGCTCGGGACCGCCGCAATAGGAGTTTCGGCGCTGTCGCGCCGAGCTTTCGCGGACGAATCGCATGTTCCGATCGTATTCGTCCATGGCGACAGCGACCAGGCCGCGATCTGGCAGACAACATTCTGGCGGTTCGAAAGCAATGGCTATCCTCGTGACCGGCTGTTTGCGATCAATTTCACCAATCCGCAGGCGCGCGACGACGACAGCGTCGCGCAGCCGAACAGGTCCTCGACGGAGGACGAGTTGCGCGAATTGTCGCAATTCATCGGCGCCGTCCGCCAGCACACCGGCGCGGACAAACTCGCGCTGGTCGCCAACTCCCGCGGCGGCAATTCCGTGCGCTCTTACATCGCCTCGGGAGGGGCGCCGTACGTCAGCCATGCGGTGCTCTGCGGCACGCCCAATCACGGTGTGTTCGCGTGGGACGCGCTGCTGGGCAGCGAGTACAATGGTCGAGGCCCGTTTCTGACGAAACTGAACAGTAGCGGCCCAACCGAGACCACGCCGGGAGTACCTTTTCTCACCCTGCGGAGCGACGGGTACGATCTCTACGCACAACCCGACGC
>JBAQGU010001166.1:0-2026 GCA_049287975.1 Roseiarcus sp. | reverse complement strand
CCGTCCACTCAGTTTTAATGAATGTTTGGTGCGTTCCTACGAAATGAACCCGCCGCTAGGAAACGATGTTTAACCGTCTCGTAGGATGTGGGGATGTTTAACCGTCTCGTAGGATTGCGAGGGTTGCGCTAGATTGAACTAGCGCCGAGCCGCACGCAAAGGAAACGTCGCATCGACCGAATGCGATCACCTCTTCGGACCAACGGCGACAGTATACGCTTCGTCCAAACCGAGGCTTCGGCCCACGAAAATTCCTGCACGGCCTCGCCGCTTGCGTAGTCTCATCGGCGCAACAGCCGTTCCCGCGTCTCGATTCGGTCGTCGCGCATCTCCCGTCGTGTCTAGAATTGGTTTTTCCTGACCCGTCCTCTCGAGTTCCGTCCCCTCCGCGGGCGAGCCGCAGTGATGAAATGAGGGCTATGAGTCCTGCCCGGTTCGCACACGCTGAACAAGTCTCTCCGCTTGCTACGCCTTTCCTTCCGAACATCCAACCCCCGACCACGTTATGGGCCCGAGCGTCAGCACCTTGGCGACATGCTCGCAGCTCTTGCCCTCGGTCGCGCAACAGCAGAGCGTTGGCGCGAAGGGCCAATCGATGCGCCACAGATCCATCGCGCGCCAATGCGACCCGGGCGGAACGCTCCGCTCGGCGACAAAAAGCCGGGGAGAATCATGCCCCGACCGGAATCCAATTCCCTTGCCTTGGCAAAAGTTTTCTTGCCTTCTCAATCAGTTGGGGTATACTATCTGTTTCAACAAGGCTTCTTGAACACTTGACCGATTCGACATTTCGGGGCAGTTGGGGCAGAATGGGCAATGGCCAAGATGAACACGGAGCAAGATGAACACGGAGCAGGTTGAGGCGTTGACAGTCTGGGCCACGACCTCGCTTCCGCGCTCGAGGCTCGCACCCTTTGGCTCGCTTGCGATTCACGAGAGTATCACAGGCAAAAATGGCAGGGATCAGGCCGGGCTTCGCCAAAGCCCCAATAAACTTCTTGCACGTCCCGTAAAGAGGGCGGCAGGGCCGCGCGGTTCGTCAGAGACAACGTCCATGCGGTTTCGCCCGAGAGTTTTCGGCTCCTCAGGCAAACGGGTTATAGCACCAAATTCTTTAGGGGTTAGAGGGGGACATCAGTGCCGGGATTGTCAGCTTTCACGCGAATTTGGCTGTTGAGCAGCGTATTGCTGATCTCCGCCTGCATGCCAGCCGATGGGCCATACAGCGACGCCATAAGGGCACAGCGGGGGTTCAACGCGGACTCCCTCCCATATGCTTTAGTAAAACTGACGTCGAAGGTTGTGGAAAGCTTGGCGCAGTATACGCCCCGCATAGCCAACCAGTTTGCCGATCGTCGACCGCCCGGGGATATCCGTTTGGGGACGGGCGATGTCGTGAGCATTACGGTTTTCGAGGCTTCCGCCGGGGGTCTTTTCATACCTGCGGAAGCCAGCGCGCGGCCAGGCAACTTTATCACAATTCCCAATCAAACGGTTGATTCAGAAGGAAATATCTCGGTTCCATATGCCGGAACGGTCCACGCGCGGGGGCGGACGGTGACGGAAGTGCAGCGAACCATCGTCGACCAGCTCAAAAATCAAGCGATCAAACCGCAGGTTGTCATTTCGGTTGTCGACCAGCGGACTTCGATGATCAGCGTACTCGGCGAAGTCAATCACCCTGAGCGTTTTCCCGCGAGCGCCGCCGGGGAGCATTTGTTGGACTCGATAACACGCGCCGGCGGCCCGAAGGAGCAGGGATACGATACATGGGTAATGCTGGAGCGCGACGGGCGGCGAGCGACCGTGCCGTTCGGCGCACTCGTCTTTGATCCCTCAAATAACATTTTCGTTCATCCGAACGACACCATATATGTGTATGTTGAACCCCAGACTTTTGTGGTGTTTGGGGCGACAGCCGGCACGACAGTCAGTACGGCTGGGGTTGGCGTGGAGACGACTTCACCCGCAGGCGCCCAGGGCCAGTACCCTTTCGGCGCCTGGAGAATTTCGCTGGCCGAGGCGG
>JBAQGU010001165.1:0-1897 GCA_049287975.1 Roseiarcus sp. | reverse complement strand
TCGCCCGGGTGCTTGTGCCCTCGGGCGCCGGCGTCGGCAGCGCGATCGGATTCCTACGCGCCCCGGTCGGCTACGAAGTCGTGCGCAGCCTCTACCAGCGGCTCGGCAGTCTGGACCTGGACGCGATCAACGCGCTGCTCGCGGCAATGGCCGAGGAGGCGGCCTCGGTCGTGGCTCGAGGCAGTTTCGGCGCGGAGACGGAAGAACGGCGGCTGGCCTATATGCGTTATGTCGGCCAGGGCCACGAGATCGCCGTGCCGCTGCCCGCAAGGCCGCTCACAGCGGACGACGCGGCGGCGATCCGCGTCGCCTACGACGCCGAATATACCAGGTTCTACGATCGCCCCGTCCCAGGCTCGGAAGTCGAGGTGATGAGTTTCGCCGTCACATTGGCGACCTTGCCGCCACCCCAGCCGCCGCGACGATCCGAGCCGTCCGCCTGGCGCGCCGAACCCGCCTATACCCAGAAGGTGCGCGACACGGCTACCGGCGCGGTCGCGGACTGGGCGATTTACGACCGCGCGAGCCTCGGCCCGGGCGCCAGCTTCGACGGCCCGGCGATCGTCGCCGAAGCGGAGACATCCACCCTCCTCGGCGCCGGCTGGCGGGGCTGCGTCACGGCGGAGCGCCACATCGAACTGATCCGGTCGGATGAAGCTGTAGCCGCGCTCGGCGAGCGCGGCCGGCGCGAAGCGCCACTGGCCGAAAGCGGCGTGCAAGCGGAACCCGCGCGGTCCGCGACCGCGCCTACAACCGCGACCGCGTCTACACAGCTCGCCTCCATCCAGCGACAGATCATGTGGAACCGCCTGATCGCCGTCGTCGAGGAGCAGGCGCAGACGATGATCCGCACCGCCTTCTCCACCACCGTTCGCGAGGCCGGCGATCTCTCCGCCGGCATCTTCGATGTCCGCGGCCGGATGCTCGCGCAAGCCGTCACCGGCACGCCAGGCCATGTCAATTCCATGATGGAGAGCGTCGGTCATTTCCTCGCGAAATTTCCGGTGGAAGCGATGCGCGAGGGCGACCACTTCATCACCAACGATCCCTGGCTCGGCACCGGCCATCTGCACGACCTGACGGTCGTGAGCCCGGCGTTCCGCCGGGGCCGGATCGTCGGGCTGTTCGCCAATACCGCGCATGTCATCGACATCGGCGGCCTCGGCATGGGCCCGGAAGGGCGCTCGGTGTTCGAGGAAGGCCTCTATATCCCGATCGTCAGATGCTTCGAGGCGGGGCGTGCGAACGAGACGTTCTTCGATTTCATTCGCTCAGGCTCGCGGCTGCCGGTCGAGCTCGAGGGCGACGTCTATTCGCTCTGCGCCTGCAACGACGCCGGCGCCCGCCAGCTCGTCCGGCTGATGGACGAATTCGCGATGGAGAGCCTCGAGGAGCTCGCCGAATTCATTTTCGAGAGCAGCCTGCGCGCGACGCTCGCCGAGATCGCAAGACTGCCGAAGGGCGTCTGGCGTTCGCAGATCCGCTCCGACGGATACGAGGCGCCGGTGACGCTCGAGGCGGCGATGACGATTCGAGAGGACGCGATCGAGGTCGACTTCGCCGGCACGTCGGGGCTGTCCTCGCGCGGGATCAACGTGCCCGCCGCCTATTGCCGGGCTTATGCCGCGTTCGGCGTCAAGGTCGTGGTTGCGCCGGAGATACCGAACAATTGGGCGAGCCTGAGGCCTTTCCGGTTCGCTATCCCGGAGGGGTCCATTCTGAATGCGCCGCGTCCCTATCCGGTCTCGGTCCGCCACGTGATCGGGCAGTTGCTGCCCGACCTGATGATGGGCTGCCTGCATCAGGCCGTCCCGGGCCGCGTGGCGGCGGAGGGCTCGTCGTGCCTCTGGAACCCGCCGCTGCGCGGCGGCGGCGCGGTGTCGGGACAGGCGACCGG
>JBAQGU010001164.1:0-2268 GCA_049287975.1 Roseiarcus sp. | reverse complement strand
CATCGGGGCAATGTCGGCCCAAATCGCAGGTTCCATTTGACGACAGCTCGCGCGGCGGTGCGGACTCCTGCGCTTGCCAAAACGGAGGCGGCTGTCAGTCTTTGACGCGGACGGCGCGACGGAGGAGCATGCCCTCGAGACGCATCGGCGTGCTGATCGCCGTCATTGTCTTCCTCTTCGCGCTCGCGCGCATCAGCGGCTTCGTGGTCGATTGGGCGTGGTTCTCGTCGATCGGGTATGTCGGCGTCTTCTGGACGATGTTGGCCACGAAAGCCGCTCTCTTCGTGGTCGTCTTTGCAGTCTCGACCTTGCTTCTCTGGGCGAGCGCGACGTTGGCGTTGCGGTTCGCGTCGAAGCGGCCGCTCTCGCTTCCGGCGTTCGATCCGGGCCTTGCGACCGTTCGGGCGTTGCCCGCGCTCTCGGTGAGGTCGTACGGATCTGCGGCTTCTCCGTTGATCTGGCGTCTGCTCGTCCTGGCCGTCGCGCTCGTCCTCGGACTGCTCGTCGCCATGGGCGAGACCGGCAAGTGGGACCTGATCCTCCGGTTCATCTACCAGGCGCCCTACGGCCGCAGCGATCCGCTGTTCGACAAGGACATCGGCTTCTACCTCTTCTCGCTTCCCCTCTACGTCGGGATCAAGAACTGGCTGCTGTGGATCCTGTTCCTGACCAGCCTCATGGCCGGTTCGATCTACTTCCTGCATGGCGACATCGATCCAAATTCTCGGCCGTGGAGCGTCTCGTCCGCCGCCATCGCGCATGGCTCCGCGCTGTTGGGCGTCTTCTTCGCGGTAAAGGCGTGGTCCTACGCGCTGGACCGCTTCCTCTTGCTCTACGACGACAACGACGTCGTGGTCGGCGCCGGCTACGCCGACGTCCATGTCGAGCTGCCGGCGCTCTGGCTGCTCGTCTTCCTCGCCGCCGTCG
Source organism: Roseiarcus sp. (assembly GCA_049287975.1). Lineage (GTDB taxonomy): Bacteria > Pseudomonadota > Alphaproteobacteria > Rhizobiales > Beijerinckiaceae > Roseiarcus. The sequence goes on along the minus strand of JBAQGU010001164.1, from coordinate 1,341 downwards.
CCGCCGCCGTCGCTTGCGCCAACGTGCGGCTGCGCAGGGTCCGCCTCGTCATCGCAGCGGCTGTGCTGGTGTTCGGCGGCTCGTTCTTGTTCGGCGATGTCATTCCGGCGCTGTTCGAGCGCTTCTATGTCAAGCCGAGCGAGCTAGAGTTGGAGAGGCCATACCTTCAGCGGAACATCGCCTTGACGCGGGAAGCGTACAACCTCGTCCAGATCACGGTGAAACCATTCGCCGCGAAACAGGATCTCACTTTTCAGTCTTTGCAGGACGACGCCGGAACGATTGACAACATTCGGCTGTGGGACTGGCGGCCGCTAATGGACACCTACGCGCAACTACAGGAGATCCGCACCTACTACCGGTTCCTCGAGGTCGACGTCGATCGTTACCATCTCGGCGGTTCCTATCAGCAGGTGACGCTCGCGGCGCGCGAGCTCGACCCTTCGTTGCTGTCAGCCAACGCCCAAACCTGGGTCAACCTGCATCTGGTGTTCACCCACGGCAACGGGGTGGTCATGTCCCCGGTTACCCAGAAGTCCGCCGAGGGCCTGCCGATTTTCTACCTGAAGGATATCCCACCGGTGGCCTCCGGCGGCCCTGAGATCACCGAACCCCGGATCTATTTTGGAGAGAGCGCCGGCGGCTACGTGGTCGTCAAAGGCGGCACGCCGGAGTTCGACTACCCCAAGGGGAACGACAACGCCTACGCGAATTACAGCGGCGCCGACGGCATTCCCGTCGGCGGGATTGCCTGGAGGTCGCTGTTCGCCTGGTATTTCGATGACGCGAACATCCTGCTCAGCCGCTACATCACCGGCGAGAGCAGAATCATGCTCCATCGCAACATCCAGGATCGCGTGCAGACGATAGCGCCGTTCCTGCATCTCGATCGCGATCCCTATGTGGTGATCAGCGGTGGGCGGCTCTTCTGGATGCAAGACGCCTACACCGCGAGCGGCTGGTTCCCCTACTCTCCGCCGCAACCCGATGGCGGCGACATCAATTACATCCGTAATTCAGTGAAGGTCGTCATCGATGCTTACAACGGGACGGTAACATTCTATGTCGCCGACGCCGCCGATCCGATCGTCGCGACCTACCGCCGAATCTTCCCCTCGCTGTTCAAGCCGTTCGACGCGATGCCGCCGGATCTGCAAAAGCACATTCGCTACCCCGAGGACCTCTTCAATATTCAGGCTCAGCAGTACCGCGCCTATCACATGGAGGCGCCTGAAGTGTTCTACAATCGCGAGGACCTCTGGCAGTTTCCCCGCGAGCCGATCGCCCCGGGCGGGATGAACGCCGGCGGCGGAACGAGGATGGCGCCGTACTACATCATGA
>JBAQGU010001163.1:0-2098 GCA_049287975.1 Roseiarcus sp. | reverse complement strand
AGCGCTTTCATGCCGAACCGATCATTCGGGCGACGGAATTGTTGTTGCAGGAGCGCGTTCCGCGCGAGGTCGCCTCGACGCGACCTTGGGCCGCCGAGGTAAAGTCGGCCCCCCGCGCCAGCGAGGCCGATCCCTCCGGCGGGCGCAAGATCGCCTCTCCGCATCTCTCCATCCCCTCGACGTTGCTGCTCTCCAACGGCCGCTACGCCGTGATGCTGACGGCCGCGGGCTCCGGTTACAGCCGCTGGGGCGATATAGCGATAACGCGATGGCGGGAGGACGCGACGCGCGACGACAGCGGCTCCTATATCTATCTGCGCGACATGCGCAGCGGCGCCCTCTGGTCGGCCGGCTTTCAGCCGACCGGCGCGGAGCCCGACGAGTATTCTGTGCTCTTTAACGAGGACCGCGCCGAGTTCACGCGACGCGACGGCGCGCTGACGACGACGCTCGACGTGCTCGTCTCGGCCGAGGACGACGCCGAAGTGCGTCGCGTGACCATCACGAACGCCGGGGCTCGAGTCCGCGAAATCGAAATCACGTCCTACGCCGAGTTGAGCCTGGGGCCGCAGAGCGCGGATGTCGCGCATCCCGCCTTCGCGAAACTCTTCGTCGAAACCGAATACCTCCCCGATCTCGGCGCGATCCTGGCGACGCGGCGCAAGCGGGCGCCCACCGAGCCCGAAATCTGGGCCGCGCATCTGAGCGTCGCCAACGGCGAGTCCGTCGGCAAGCCGGAATTCGAGACCGACCGGGCGTGCTTCCTAGGTCGCGGGCATGGCGTCAACGCGCCGATCGCGATGTTGGACGCGCGGCCTTTGACCAATTCGATCGGAGCGGTGCTCGACCCGATCTTCGCGTTGCGCCGTCGCGTCAAAGTGGCGCCCGGGGCGACGGTTCGCGTCGCTTTCTGGACAATGGCGGCGGCCACTCGCGGGGCGCTGCTCGATCACATAGACAAACATCACGACACGGCGGCCTATGAACGGGCGACGACGCTCGCCTGGACCCAGGCGCAGGTCCAGCTTCATCATCTAGGAGTCAAACCCGGCGAGGCTGGATTGTTTCAACGACTGGCGAGCCACGTCATATACGCGAGCCCCGCAATGCGCCCTTCGTCGGATACGATCCGCCAGGGTTCGGGCCCACAATTTGGCCTCTGGTCTCATGGCATATCAGGTGACTTGCCGATCGTGCTGCTGCGGATCGCCGACATCGACAATCTCAACGTAGCTCGCCAGATCCTGAAAGCGCACGAATATTGGCTGATGAAACAGCTCGCGGTCGATCTCGTCATCTTGAACGAGCGCAGATCCTCCTACGTGCAAGACCTCCAAATCGCGATCGAGACCCTGGTGCGGGCCAGCCAATCGCGGCCGGTTCCCGGTGTGGAGCGTCGACCCGGCCGGGCATTCGTGCTTCGCGCCGACCTCATCGATGCCCCGACGCGGTCGCTGCTGATTTCCGCGGCGCGCGTCGTGATCACGGCGCAACACGGCAGCCTGTTGGATCAACTCGATCGGAGCATCGAAGCGAGCCCGCCGCTGCGGCTCTTCACCAAATCACCTGTTCCTCGCCCCGGACGGGCGCCCGGGTATAAGACGCCGCAACTGGAATTCTTCAACGGCCTCGGCGGGTTCGGCTCAGACGGTAGGGAATACGTGACGATACTCGGCCCGGGCCAATCGACGCCGGCCCCCTGGATCAATGTGATCGCCAATGCCGCGTTCGGCTTCCAGACCGCGACCGAGGGCGGCGGCTATACTTGGTCCGCCAACAGCCGTGAGAACCAGCTCACGCCCTGGTCGAACGATCCCGTCAGCGATCCCCAGGGCGAGGCCTTCTATCTCAGGGACGAAGAGAGCGGGGATGTCTGGAGCCCTACAGCGCTTCCGATCCGCGACGGCCAGGCTACCTATGTCGCCCGTCACGGCCGCGGTTACAGCCGCTTCGAGCACGAAGCGCGCGGTATCGCCACCGACCTCGTTCAGTTCGTGCCGCTAGATGGGTCGATCAAGATATCTCGTCTTCGATTGACCAATAATTCGACGCGCCCGCGTCAGATAAGCGTCACCGCTTACGTCGAGTGGGCGCTCAG
>JBAQGU010001162.1:0-2491 GCA_049287975.1 Roseiarcus sp. | reverse complement strand
CGCGACCTTGCGCGCGATCGCCTCGCGTCTTCCGCGGCGCCAGCGATGGCGGCTCGTCGATCACGATCTCGAGCTGCTCGCGCACGCATCGTCCACGCGGGCCGCTGGACGAGAGGTCGTGACAATTCCTGCTGATATCGCCCGCGAGATCGAAGCCGTCCTCGAGGAACCGGTCGATCTGGTGACGGCCTCCGCGCTGCTCGATCTCGTCTCCGACGATTGGCTCGATCGGCTGACGAGGGCGACCGTCAGGCGCCGCCGACTGGTGTATGCGGCGCTCACTTACGACGGGCGGGTGCTATTCGAACCCGTCGAGCCCTTCGACGCCGAGATGATCGCGGCCGTCAACCGGCACCAGCGCGGCGACAAGGGGTTCGGGCCGGCGCTGGGTCCGTCGGCGGCCGAAGCGGCGATCGCGCGGTTCGAAGCGTTGGGTTACGTGGTCGTCCAGGGCGCCTCGGATTGGGTTCTCGGTCGGCAGGACGTCGAAATTCAAGGCGATTTGCTGACCGGGTGGGCCGCGGCGGCGAACGAACTCGGCGATCGGAACCCCCCTGAAATCAGCCGGTGGCTCGAGCGTCGGCGCGCGCACGTCGGTTCCGGCTGCTCGTCGATTACAGTCGGTCACATCGACTTCATTGCAGGTCCCACCGGCGCCCGCTGAGCGGAGAGATCACAATCGAACAACACTTCGCCATCGAGCGGATGGATTCGTATCGGCGGACGCAGCGCGTGCTCGAGGCGGTCGATCGGTCCGAGTGAAAAGCCCGGCGCGCCATCGCCGAGGATGACCGGTGCGACGATCACGTGCAGGCGATCGAGACAGCCCGCCGAGAGGAAACGCGAGAGAGTGTCGGGGCCGCCCTCGACGAGCACGCGGCGCAATCCGACCTCGGCGAGGCCGGCGAGTATGGCAGCCGGCGCTATATGTCCGTCTGTCGCGGGCAAAGCGAGAACCTCGACGCCGGGGAGTTCGCAACGCGCGCCCTGCGCTATCACGACGATTCGGCGCGCGCCGTCAGCGGCGAGTAAGCGGGCGGTCGGCTCGAGTCTGCCGCGAGGATCGATGACGACGCGCGCGGGATCGGGACCGACGACGTGACGAACCGTCAGTCGCGGGTCATCCGCGACTGCGCTGCCGACCCCGACGACGACGGCATCTACGAGGGCGCGCAGCCGGTGCAGGTGCGCGAGACCGGCGGCGCCGTTGATGTAGCAGGAACGGCCGGTCGTCGTGGCGATGCGCCCGTCGAGCGACTGGCCGACTTGACCAACGACGACGACTGGATCGGTGGTTCCGCTGCGCAGCGGCCCGAACATCTCCTCCCATGGCGGCGGAAGGTCGCTCAAAGCCCGAAACATCCGAGGAATCGCCAGCCAGGATTCGGCCGCATCGTCGGCACGCGCCCGAACATCCCCGTCGAGGCGGGCCCGGGTCGGGGAAAAATCAGGACCCGTCGAAAGGATTCGGCTTTCCCGGGACACGATCACGGGCGGAGCTGAATGCGATTCAAATCCCGTGGCGCAGAACGAGAATTTCCGGTTCATCGATTTCTCATCGAACCCCCCTGAGCGCCAAGTCCTTCCTCATGACCGTCGAAGGTCAACGGCCGAGACGCCTCAGTGGCAGTAAACACGGAAGGGCGTCGAATTATTCCCTGCGCGCGAAAAAAACTGTCCGATATTGCGCGGGATCGGCGCGTGGCGAGGGTTCTGCACAGCAGCACGAGCGAATGCGACGCCATTGTTTTCCAATCTACTTGCTCGGCGTCGGCGTCGCAGTCGGTGCAGGGACCGGCGTTGGGCTTGGCGCGGGCGCGGGCGGCGTCGCGGTCCAGGACCTGTAATCAGCCTCGGAAATGATCGGAAGCTTCTTCACGAAGGCCACGATCGACCAGAGGTCTTCATCCTTGGCGGCGCCTGCGAAGCTCGGCATTCCCGTCATGTTGATGCCGTTCTTGATCACCCAGAACAATTGTGCGGGCGTGACATTATTGGCCAGTTCCTTGAGACCAGGCGGGTCGGGGTGCAGCCCCTCCGAGAACTTGGCCCAAGTCGCCGGCGACTCGGGCGCCATGGGCACTCCGTGACAATTGACGCAGCCGATCACGGAGTATTGACGAGCGCCTTCCTGGATTTTGGCCGGATCGTCATAGCCGGCGGGCGGGTTGTCCTTCGCGTGGCGGTCGATCGAAGCGGTGCGGATTTGGGTCAGCGCCCAATGGACGATGCCCAAGTCCGGCTCGGTGGCGGCCACATTATAGTAGCCGCCGAAGAAGAACACGGCCGCGGCAATCGCGCCGATGATCGCAAGCACGCCGATGACTGCCAAAATTCGCATTGAGCCCTCCCGATTTTGCCCGAGCGAATCGATCATAGGGCAATTCGGCCGCGAATCCAGGGGGCGATTCGGCTTCATCCGTGCGCCTCGTCACTCGAATATCGCATCGAGGCGTTTCTGCTCGCGTGCGAGCCGCGGGCTCCTATGGCG
>JBAQGU010001161.1:0-4908 GCA_049287975.1 Roseiarcus sp. | reverse complement strand
CAGCTATAGGCCGCAAAAGTGAGGTCGCCAATTCTGTTTGCGGCGTCGAAGGCGCGGCGCACCAAATCGCGGCCGGTCTCGACGTGTCTCGTCCACGGCATGACGAGGTTGCCGAAAGACATGTACGTTCGAGCCTTGAAGCGATGCAATCCGCGCTTCTCCACCAAATCATAACCGAGTCGGCCAAATTGGAACCCGGCATCGTAGTTGTCGAAGTGCGGGCCCGCGATCATGCCGAACCAGGCATAGGCAAAACACGATCCATCGCTGTTGCCATGCTCGAGACTGATGTTGACCATCCTGCAAACGACGAGCGCTAGAAGGTTTTCATCGGTGAACAACGCCGGCGTGACGACCTCCGCCAGAACATCGAGAGCCGCCAAGGTGGCGGGTTCGCGCATCAAAGGCAAATCAATCAGGTGTTCGATCGAGCGGGCGCCTAGCTGCGCCCAGATACGCGCATACTCGGTTCGGACCTCATCTTTTGTTGGGTGTGGTGACCAACAGGCCCCGCTCTGTCGGAGATATTCGAGGCAAACCTCCACACCGCGATCGCTCCGATCCAAAGTCGTGTATAACGTTAGACGTAACCGCGTGACCGCGCCGATATCTTGAACGGTCTTGGCGCGTCTCGCGAGCATCGAGAGCCGGTTTTCGGCTGCCGCCATGTTCGCAATCAGCAATTCGCACTCAGCCGCGTGAAACTCGATGGCAAAGATGAGTTCGTAATTGCGGTCCCAGCTCTCCTCGGTGAGCAATGCACGCCCGCCTGCGAGATATGCGAGCGCTGAGGCGTAGGCCGTCGATGCCTTGGCGCGCTTGCCTGCGATAAGGTTGAGTTCGGCGACTTGATCACGTTCCTCCGGCGCCGTGATCAATGCGACGCCCCGATTGAGCTGATTGACGATGTCGAAGATCGCCTCTTCCTGTTTCTCTGGAGGAATATGCGCAGCGAGCCGTCGCCCGGTTTGAAGGTGCGCCTTGGCGCGTAACTCTTCGGGGATTAGTGAATAGGCTGCTTCCTGGACGCGGTCATGGACAAACTTATAAGAATCCTCGAAACGTACAATCAACTCGTGGCGGAGTGCATCCCACAAATCCTCGTGCGCTCTCTCCGGCGATGTCCCATGAACGAGGGCAAGCGTCGTGGTATCGGCGACGTTTCCAAGGCAGGCAAGTTGCTGTAGCGCTCTTTGAGTGCCGCGCGGCAAACGATTCAACTTCCCAATCATGAGGTCCACGACGTTGTCCGTGTAACCCTTTGCGTGAATGCGAGCGAGATCCCAAGACCAACACGCCTCGCCATAATCGAACGTGATCAGCGCCTCTTCGGTCAGGGCAGACAGGAACTGAATGACGAAGAACGGGTTGCCTGCCGTCTTATCATGGAGCAGTTGCGCAAGCGGGGTGACACGCTGCGGCTCGCAGCGAAGAGCATCCGCGATCAGCCGGCCCAAGTCATTCGGGGCGAGCGGCGCAAGGACCATTTCCAGCACGACGGCTCCCGATTGTCGGATCTCATCTAACTTACGCATCAACGGATGGCTCGAGTCGACCTCGTTGTCCCGATAGGCCCCTGTCAACATCAGGTGGCGCACGTCCTGGTGGGTCAAAAGATCCCCGAGCAGATCGAGCGTCGCGGCATCCAGCCACTGCAAATCATCAAGGAAGAGGGCAAGTGGGTGTTCCGGTCGCGCAAATACGTCGATAAATCGTCGAAACACGAACTGGAACCGGCGTTGTGCGTCCTGGGGCGGAAGATCGGGAACTGCTGGCTGCTCTCCGATGATGGGCTTTAGTTCGGGGACCAAGTTTACAATGAGGAGTCCATTCGGACCCAGCGCCTCGCGGAGCGCGTCGCGCCATGGGCTCAATTCGGCTTCGCTTTTACTCAGAAGTGGGCGGACGAGGCTCTGAAAGGCTTGCGCTAATGTGGCATAGGGGATGTCGCGCTTGTACTGGTCAAACTTGCCGGAGGCGAAAAAGCCGCGCGCCGGCGCCAACGCCCTGTGCAACTCATTGACGACGGCAGACTTGCCGATGCCGGAGTAGCCGGAGACCAACACCAGCTCCGGCCGGCCGCTGGTGACGACCCGGTCGAAGGCGGCGAGCAGTGTCTCGATCTCGCGCTCTCGCCCATACAGTTTCTGGGGAATCAAAAGCCGATCAGCCGTGTCCTGTCGACCCAGTGGGAAGGCGTCGATCCGGTGCTCAGCCTCCCATGCAGCAAGGCAGCTGCTGAGGTCGCGCTCCAGGCCGGCCGCGGTCTGGTAGCGCTCTTCGGCGTCCTTGGCGAGCAGCTTCAGGATGAGGGTGGAGACCTGGGCCGGGACCGTCTCCACCCGCTCGCTTGGCGGCACGGGCTTTCTGGCGATATGGCAGTGGACCCACTCCATGGGATCGGCGGCGGTAAACGGCAGTGAGCCCGTGAGCATCTGGTAGAGCGTGACGCCGAGGGCGTAAAGGTCGCTGCGGGCGTCGATCGAGCGGTTCATTCGTCCGGTCTGTTCGGGCGCCATATAAGCGAGCGTGCCGGCGATCGACTCGGGCGGCGCCGGCGCCTGCCGTTCGCGCGGCAGACGCGAAGCGATACCGAAACCGGTGAGCTTGACCTCTCCGGTCGTCGGGTCCACCAGGATATTGGCCGGCTTGATGTCCTTGTGGACCAGGCCGCGCCGATGGACTTGCGTGAGGGCCGCGGCGATCTTGATGGCGAGCTGCAAAAAGCTCTGCACCTGGAGGGGCGCTCCGAACAATCGGTCGAGCGGCTCGCTGCGGGTGTCCTCGAGCACCAGCATGCTCTGCCCGCGTTCGCGGACGAACGCGAGCGGTCGCACCGCCCACGCCCCGTCCAGTTCGTCCTTCAATCCGTATTCGTAAGCAAGGCGATCGAGGGTGGCAGGCGTCGGATGCTCCGCGGCCGGCAGCACGACCAGCACGGCGGCCGGATAACCCTCGGTGTGGCTCTCTCCTCTGCAGAAGACGCGTTCACCGTCCTCCCACAAGACCTGGAAGCCACTACCTCCGCCGGCGCTGAGCCAAGAGGATGAAAGCATCTGCCGAATCCGCCATCACATCGGCGGCCGCCTTAGGGTCGAGACCGTCGCCTTTGGGTCGAGACCGTACTGAACGAAGCCTCGTCTGCCTCACCAGGTGGCCAGAGAAGGTTTGGACAAGGAGTGTAACACTCATGAGGCGGCATGACGATGACTATCATATCACATCTATGGTCTGCTGTTTACCGCGCAGGGCCAAGCGCCGCCTCTTCCGCCCATTTGTTTATCGTCAGCTCTTCGCCCGCCGCTGGCGGATCATGAAATTGTCGAAGGAATATTCCGCCACCTGCCACCACAAATATTGGTCGGAGCGGAACGCGAGATAGGAATCGGCGATCTTCTTGAAGCGCGGATTGTCGGCGCTGAGTTGGCCGTAGAGATCGTTCGCGGTCTTGTAGCAGGCCTCCATGACATCCTGCGGAAACAGCCGCAATTCAGCGCCGCCGACGACCAGCCGTTTCAACGCGCCGGGATTGGCCGCGTCGTATCGGGCCAGAACCGAGGCGTTGGCGATCGCGGCGCCTGCGCGCAACGCCGACTGGTAGGGCTTGGGCAGCGCCTCGAACTTGTCCCTCGAGACGAGGAGATGCAACTGAAAGCCGCCTTTCCACCAGCCGGGATAATAATAGTACGGCGCCACCTTCGAGACGACCTGCTTGGGGCCCTCCTTGCGATCGCCGAACTTCTCGTCATCGTAGGGTCCGACCCACTCGAACGCGTCGAGCGATCGGGACTCGAGCGCGCCGTAGATGTCGTCTTTGGGGATCGCGACCGGCTCGGCGCCCAGCGTCTGGAATATCTTGCCGGCGAAGCCGCCGATCCGCACCTTCAGGCCGTTCAGATCTTGCGGGGTGCGGATTTCCTTGCGGAACCAGCCCGCCATCTGGCCCCCGGTATTGCCCGCCGGCAGCGCAAAAACCTTGCGGTCGGCCAGGAATTCGTCGATCAGGTCGCCGCCGCCCCCTTCGGTGAGCCAGGCTTCGTGTTGCCGCGCGTTCATGCCGAACGGCGTCGAGGAGGCGAATACGAAGCTCGGATCCTTGCCCCAATAATAGGCCAGCGCGGTATGCGCGCATTCGGCCTTGCCGTCGGCTACGGCTTCCAGCGCCTCGAGCGCGGGCGCGATCTCCCCGGCCGGGGCGATCTTGATCGTGAAATGACCGTCGGTGAGGTCGAGCACGGCCTTGCTGAAAGTCTCGGCGCCGCCGTAGATCAGATCGAGCGAGGAGACGAAACTCGAGGTCAGACGCCACTCGACGTCCGGCGCGGGATCGGCGATCGCGGGGCTCGCCATCGCCGCGCCTGCGGCGGCAAATCCGAGACCAGTGAGGAATTGTCGACGTCCCGCGCCCATACTGTGCTCTCCGACGGCAAAAGACTGCGACTACATTTGAGCCGTCGTCTCGATCATGTGTAGCCGTCGGCGTATATTATATAGCCGAGCGAAATTGCGGCAATATCGCGAATTTGACGAGATATAAGGTTAAAGGGCGTTCATGAAGACCTCATCGGTTCCCGGCCCCGCGATCTCCGACAGCTTCTCCCCGGCGGTCGGGCGTATCGCCGGCGCCGTGCTGGCCGGCGGGCGCTCCACCCGGATGGGCGCGATCAAAGCCTTCGCGCTCTTGGCCGGTCGACCGCTCGTGGCCCATGTCCTGGATCGTCTGAGGCCGCAGGCGGCTCGGGTCTACCTCAATGCGCGCGACGATTCTGATCGCTGGCGGGCGTTCGGTTGCCCTCTCGTCGAGGACGCGCCGGAATGGCGCGGCGCCGGCCCTTTGGCCGGCATCGCCGCCGCTTTGACGCGCGCCGCGGCCGAAGGGTTCGCGTGGCTCGCGACCGCGCCCTGCGA
>JBAQGU010001160.1:0-8637 GCA_049287975.1 Roseiarcus sp. | reverse complement strand
GCGCCTCGTGGCGGCGAAAGCGCTCGTCGCCGCCATGCCCGCGAAGGCGCAAGAGCCCACAGCCGCCAATAACTGGCGCCGCGACTTCCGAGTCGCCTCGCGGCCCATCGTCGATCTCGTCAGTGGCGTCGCGGTGATCGACGCCGGGCTCGCCGACAACGCCGTCACTTTCGCCCTCGCGCGTCCGCAGATTTACGAAATGGACGGCGCGCTGGTTCCGGCCGCGCGGGAGTTGACCGCCGGCGGCGAATCCAAGGACGCGTCCGCAGCGAAGTCATTGCGCGCCGCATGTCTCGCGCATCTGCGCGCCCGCATCGCCCAGACCCTCGAGCCGCCGGCGGATTGGCGGCGCGCGAGCGCGGTCGGCTGCAAATGCGCACATTGCGCGGAACTCAGCGCCTTCCTCGCCGATCCCGACCACGGCGTCTGGCGCTTCCGCTCCAGCCAAGCCAACCGGAGCCACGTCGAGCTCACGATCAAGAGCGCGCGCGCAGACATTTCCATGAAGACCGAGAAGCAGGGCAGTCCGCATATTCTCGTCTGCACCAAGACCCAGGCCAGTTACGAACGCGCCGTGAGTCAGCGGGCGACGGATGTGGCCGACGCAGCGGCGCTGTCGGGATGAGCCTCTCGCTGTCCCGCGCAAGAGGGAGCAGCGGCGGGACGGCGAGCTGTTCACAGCGAGCGCGCCCGTTTCCTGGCTGAAGGGGTTGCGCCGTCAGCTCTTCGGCGGCTTGTGTTTGTCGTCGCGCTTGGGCGGCAGCGGTGCGTGATCGGAGGGAGCGACGGCGCCCGTCGGGTTCGTATCGAGGTTGGCTCGCTCGACCTTGCCCAGGCGCTTTTCCAGCGTGTCCAGGCGGCCTTGCACCGCGGCGTTGGCCTGCGCGATCGTGCGGACGACTTCAGCTTCGGCGGTTTGTTCCGATTCGAGCTTCTGAAGCTTGTCGACGGCGCGCGAAAGAGAGGCGGCGTCGGCGAGCGGATGCAGATGCGCCGACAGCACGGCAGGAACGAGTCCCCCGACCACCCCCGCGCCGAGCGACGCCGCGAGGAAGAGCCCCCGGCCCGAGCCGCCGAATCGCACTGCGAGGGAGGCGCCCATCGTCCCCGCCGACGCCAGCGCTTCGCGCAGCGACGGTCTGGACTCCTTACGAAAGTCGGAGGTGACATTGAGCCCGAACATCGAAGCGACTCCGACAGATGGTTCGCGATTTTCATTTTCGACTCGGTCTAACAAGGAATCATTAACCGGAGGTTTCGTCCCGCGAGAAAACTGTGAATTAACCACGAAAATTGCGGCGGCTAGAGCGACGATTTTGAATGGGCGAGCCGAATACGCGGCCGCAATTCACCAGGCCGGTCGGCTCGGTTTGCCAACGAGGGACGGCGTCCCGTGCGCAATCCCCTCCGAAATCGGTGGCGCGAACGCGCGAGACGCAGCCTCGCGAATGAACTGCGCCGTGCGCTCCGGCGTCGTGACCGGCAGCATGTGGCCGCCGTCGACCAGCGTGAGCTCCCCGCCTGGAATTTCGGCGACCAGCGCCTCGCCCTGATCCTGTGGGCTGAGAATGCGGTCGCCGCGGCCGAACAGGACGCTCACAGGCAGTCTCATCGCGCCGTACCGCCGCTGCAACACCGGGAGGTCTTCGGCGGTCGCCATCATGTCCTCAGAGGCCGCGATAAAACTGCTGGGCCGAACCCCCAGCAGATTGCCGCCACGCGTGGCGAAGTCGGGCGGGACCACTTCAGGAGCGAATACGAAGCCGAGCGCAACGCCGCGACCGAGCAGGTTCGCGGGCCCCGCCAGCGTCCAGGCAACCAGCGTGCGCAACCACAGCCATGAGATTCCAAGGCCGCGAAACGTGGGCGGAACTCGGTCCACCAGATAAGCCAGCGGAGCCACCAACGCGAGGCCCGCCACGCGCTCGGGATGCCGCTGAGCGAGCGCCAAGGCCACGGCACCCCCGAACGAATGTCCCACCACGAGGGGCCGCCCGAGCTCGAGGACGTCGATCAGCGCGGCCAGCGCGTCGGCTTGGGCATAGAGGGAAGCCGAGGCGCCCGGCGCTCGCACCGAGTAGCCGGAACCGGGCCGGTCAACCGCCGCTACGCGATATTGCGTGGCCAGCAAGTCGACTACGCCATAGGTGAAATCGCCCATTTGGCCAGCCAACCCGTGCACTAGAAGAACGGAGGGTCCCTCGCCGCGCTCCACCACGTGCAGGCGCGCGCCGGGGACTTCGACAAAGCGCCCGGCCGGAGGCAGCGCCGCCTCCACCCGCCGCGCGGTTCGCAGAGTGAACAGCGCCAAGCCGGCGCCGGCGGCGGCCAAGACGAGCAATACGGCCAGCAGAACGATCATATCAAAACGACTCGTGGCGGCAAGACGCCAATAGCGGCATGATGCAAAACCGAATCATCGGTAGCGCCAGAACAAGTAATCGTAAAGATCAGGACCGGCGACGCCCGAAAGCCTGCAATTCGCCGCGGGTTCGAGCGGGACGCGCTCCCCTCGTCGAGTCGCGGCGCGTGACAGCGCCTTCGTGAGTGCGTATGAGCCCGGCTGCCAGGAGGGCCGCGGCGCATGATCATCGCTATCGACGGACCTGCGGCTTCGGGCAAGGGAACCCTCGCTCGACGTCTGGCGACGCATTATGGGTTGCCCCACCTCGATACCGGCCTGCTATACCGCGCTACCGCCGCAAGTCTGCTGCAGGCCGAGCGCGACCTGCACGACGTCGAAGCGGCGGTCGCCGCCGCACGCGGTCTGGCGTTGACGGACTTCGACGACGCGCGGCTGCGCGGCCCGAAAATGGGAGAGGCGGCCTCGGTCGTCGCCGCGATACCAGAGGTGCGCGCCGCGCTGGTTCAGGTTCAACGCGATTTCGCGGCACGGCCCGGCGGCGCCGTGCTCGACGGTCGCGACATCGGCACCGTGATCTGTCCGGATGCGGACGTCAAGATTTTCGTGACCGCGACTCCGTCGGCGCGCGCGCAACGCCGAGCTCTCGAACTGGCGCAGCGCGGGGAGCGCGTCGACTATTCCGTGATTCTCGCCGAAATCGTCAAGCGGGACACTCGCGACGCCCAACGCCCGAACGCGCCCATGCGCGCCGCGGCCGACGCGGTGTACTTGGACACCACATGCCTGAGCATCGACGACGCATTCGGGGAAGCGTTGCGCATAGTCGAGCGCCAGTTTCCCGAGGGTTAGCGGCGTCTTCGCTAGTCCTCCAGCGGTCGTCGCCTCTGGATGCGCGAGTCGAACCCGCGCCTGCGGAGCCGACCGTGGGGCGGGAAGTTTTCGACTTGCGCACATCCGATATTCCCCGAGTCGGCTGTGAGGCCTTCAACGGGGCAACCGGTGCGCGCCCTTGAAATCTCGGCGCTCGAACTCGGACGCGGCCTTAGCCGTCCTTGCTCGGGAACGGCCAATTGATTCGGAGGGCGCGAGGCCGCCGAGGCGAACGTCTCAGCCCGAAGCGGCCAGGAGATGTCCATGCCCGTTGGACGTTTGCGCCAGACGGTCGTGCGTGGCCTTGAGGCGCACTATTGCGCCGTCGATCTCGCGGCGCTGGCGCTCGAGATGATCGATTTGGGTCGTGATCTGCGCGGGCCGCAACTTCTCTTCGAAATCATCGCCGGAGTCTTGCGTTCCAATCAATTCCGCGATCTCGGTCAGCGTGAATCCCAGTTGTTTGCCCTTGATGATCATTTGCAGACGGAGGCGGTCGACGCTGCTGTACAGCCGCATCGTCCCCTCGCGGCGCGGCCGAAGCAGGCGTCGGTCCTCATAGAAACACAGAGTTCTGAGGCTCACGCCGAATTCGGCCGCCATTTCGCCGATCGTGGTCTCGCCGGTCGGTTCGCCCTCAGCCGCGCCGGGGACCGCTAACGGATCGGAAACATTACCTAAAGTCGCTGTTGCTGTCATGACCCATCCCTCCAGGAAACGCTTGAGTTTGCAATCGCCGCCGAACCTGCTTCGGCGCGTGTCTCTTCGTTAAGGGAAATTTTATCGGTTTGCAACCTATACGTGCTACAACTTTTGTAAACAACTCGGAACGGAACGGCGGCGAATTGACCCATTTTGGGGCGACCTTAATGGTTTGTTCACCGTCAGCGTCGAAACATTCGCCTGTGTCGCCCTGAAGAGCCGAAGGCGCGACGATCGAGGCAACGTCGGCGACGGTTGATGAAATGAACAGAGCCGCGGCTTGGAGCGTCAAGGGAGTCGGGCGAGAAACGCGAGATATCGCGGAGGAAGCCGCGCGCCGCGCGGGCATGAGTCTGGGCGACTGGCTGGACGAGGTAGTCGCGGAGCAGGCCGCCGACCAGGGCATTTCTGTGGATGACTTGGATGAGGACGACAAGCTCGACGCGATTGGCGACCGACTGTCGCGGCTTTCCCGCCATCCGGCTGCGGTCCGGCGGGACGCCGGCGAGGAGAGACGGGCGCCGCGCCCCGAGCCGAACCGATCGGGCGAGGAAGCTCGACGCGCGCTGGACTCATTGGAAGCCGCGGAGGATGAACGAGACGACGACAAGCTCGACGCGATCGCGGATCGGCTTTCGCGGCTTTCCTCCCGCGACCGCGCCATCGCAGCGAATCGCCCGAACGCCGGCAACCACGCACCGGACCCGCGGCCCGAACCGAAACCTTCGGTGGAGGAAGCTCGACGCGCGCAGGAGCTCTTGGAAGCCGCGGTCGCGAAATTCGAAACCCGCGCGGCCAAGAGCGAGGAGCGCACGGCGAAGGCCTTCGAATCGGTCGCGAGTTGGATCGAGCAAAGTCATGCGGATCGCGCCCAGGAGCGCGCGACGCTGCGGTCCGTCGCCCAGAAGTTGACCGACATCGAACAGCGCTCCGTTCGCGAGGTCGAACGGCCGCCTGCAGGTCCGTCTCGAGCGGCCTCGTACGGCGAGGATGCCGCGGCCGACATCGACAAGCGGTTGAGCGCTCTCGCGCGACGTGTGGCCGCGCCGCAGCAACCGCGAGGCGAATATCGGCGACGCGACGGACGTCCGAGGATCGACGTTCGCGATTCGGTCGTTCAAATCGCACGCCGCCAGACCGAACTCGATTCGCAGGAGACCTCGGGGCGGCCATCCGCCACGACGGGGGGCCCGCGGGATTTCGGCGCGGATCCGGGGCTTCGCTCTTCGGCGCCGCAGGTCCACCCGACGGTCAAGCATTCCCCTGCGGACGGAGTGAACGTCACTTCTACAGAGGAGACGTTGCGGAAGGAGATCGCGGCCTTGACCGCCAGGGTCGCACGCCTCCACGCGGCCGACGTTGAACAAACGTCATCGCCCACCGTTACGGAAGACCTCCGCGCGGGGCTCGCGGCGATGTCTCGCAGCCTCGCCGCCCTCGCGCCTCGCAATGCGTCCGTCGCGCTCGAAGGCGCGGTGGGCGATTTCGGTCAGCGATTGGACGCGGCGCGGAAAGCCGGGACGAGCGATCGCCTCGTCGCCCCTGTCGAATCGATGCTCGATCAAGTGCGCGAAACGCTTCGCGACCACGACCCGCGGATCGCGGCCGAAGCGCTCGAAAGGGAAATTCGCGCGCTGGGCGACAAAGTCGAAGCTCTTGCGCGCGTGACGGTCAGTCCCGAGGTCTTCGAGCGACTTCGCAGCCAAACGGAGGAAGTGCGTAACCTTCTCGCCGAAGCGGCCTTGCGCCCTGTCCCGGTCGAGCGGTTGGAGAAGCAAATCGGGGAGCTCGCCGATCGCGTGGAACGCCTCGCCACGAGCCCGACGCCGCACGCCGACACCGCGCGCGTCGTCGAGGCGCTATCAGAGGCGCGTTCGCAAATCGAGCGGTCGACCCCTGCGGCGGCTCTGAATTCGATCGAACGTCGCATGGAGCAGCTCGCGGCGCGCATGGACGAGGCACTCAGGCGCACGCCCACGATCGATCCCCGGCCCTTCGAGGATTTGGTGCGGCGCATCGACGGCGTGCGCTTTTCGGTGGAGCGGCAGGCCGAACAGCGGCCGGACGCCGCCAAGCTGGAAGCGGTCCTGCTCGACATCAGTTCGAAGCTCGACCGCCCGCTGGCCGCCGGCGCCGATTCGAAAGCTCTGACCTCCACGCTGCAGGAACTGACGGCTCGCCTGGAGGAGGCGTTACGGCGGTCGTCTTCGTCCACGAACTTCGATCCCAGGCCGATCGAGGATTTGGCCCGGCGTATAGAGGCCGTACGAGCGACAATGGAGCGGCAGGGAGATTTCCGACCGCACGCCGCGAAGCTGGAAGCGGCCCTGAGCGATATCAATTCGAAGCTCGATCGCCCGACCGCCGCCGGCGCCGATTCGAAAGCCTTGACCTCCACTTTGCAGGAATTGACCGCTCGCCTGGAAGAGGCGTTCCGCCGACCGGCGCCGTCCACGAACTTCGATCCCAGGCCGTTGGAGGATTTGGCGCGCCGTATCGAGAGCGTGCGCACGACGGTGGAACGGCAGGCAGACTTCCGCCCGCACGCCGCAAAGCTGGAGGCGGCGCTCACCGACATCAATTCGAAGCTGGACCGCCCGCCCGCCGCCGGCGGCGCCGATTCGAAAGCCCTGACGTCCACGCTGCAGGAACTGACGGCTCGCCTGGAGGAGGCGTTCCGACGGTCGTCTTCGTCCGCGAACTTCGATCCCGAGCCGATCGAGGATTTGGCCCGGCGTATCGAGGTCGTGCGCGCGACGATGGAGCGGCAGGGAGATTTTCGGCCGCAGGCAGCAAAGCTGGAAGCGGCCCTCAGCGACATCAATTCGAAGCTCGACCGACCGCCCGTCGACGGTCGCGATACCAGGGCCTTGATGGTCACGTTGCAGGAGCAGATGGCTCGTCTGGAAGAGGCGTTCCGCCGCCCGGTACCGTCAGTCTTCGATTCCAGGCCCATAGAGGAACTGGCGCGCCGAATCGAGAACGTGCGCGTGACGGTGGAACGGCAGGCGGACTTCCGGCCGCACGCCGCAAAGCTGGAAGCGGCCCTCAGCGACATCAATTCGAAGCTGGACCGCCCGCCCGACGCCAGCCCGGATACGAAAGTCTTGACGTCCACGTTGCAGGACATGACGGCGCGCTTGGACGAGGCCTTCCGACGGCCGGGGGCGGCCTTGAAATTCGACCCGGAGCCGCTCGAGGATCTGGCCCGTCAGATCGATGACTTGCGCGTCACGATCGTCAGGACGACCGATTTTTTGCCGGACGCCGAGAAACTGGATGCGGCGTTGGCCAATATCGGCGCGAAGTTGGATGCACAGGCGTTTTCGCCGGACGATGTCCGCGCGTTGACCGGGGCGTTGCAGGATCTCGCGTCGCGGATCGACCAAGGGAGCAACCCGATCGTCGATACGGCGCCGATCGAACGAATTTTGCGAAGTTTCGGCGAACGCCCTGTCGAGATCGATACGGCCCCGATCGAAGCGATGCTGCGCGACCTCGGCGAGAAGTTCGCCGCATCGACCGCGCCCGTCGCCATCGATACGAGCCCGATCGAGCGCATGCTCAGCCGCGTCGACGCCAAACTCGACGCGGTCGCTCGGCTGACAATGGACGTTCGACCGCTGGAGCACGCGGTAAGGGAGCTGCACGAAAAGCTGGATTTTCGCGATGCGCCGCAAATCGATGTCCGAGTGATCGAGCAGGCCGCCGACTTGCTCGCCAAGCGGCTCGACCTGCGCGAGGGATCCGCGGTCGATACCGAGGCCCTGGTGAACCAGATTTCGGAAATTCACGGGCGAATCGACTCGCTGAACTCGGCCGCGGAATCCGCCGCGGCCCTCGAGCGGACGGTCGCCGAACTGCTCGATGAGCTCGAAGCGACGCGAAGGACGTTGCAATCCCCCGCCATGGCGCCGAACAGCGCCGCGCCGATGATCGGCGATATCGCGGAATTGCGAGCCGAGCAGAAGAACTCCGACCGCCGCATGCAGGCGCGCTTGGCGGATGTGCAGGATATTCTCGAGAGGCTGGTGAGCCGTCTGGGACGGATAGAGGACGAGGTGGGTCGCGCCGAGGAGGACGGGCTCGAGCCCCAGCGTTCAGCGCCGACTTTTGGCGCGAGGCCCACAATGAAGGAGGCGCGCGTCAGCGAGGAGGCCAGCGACGCCGCGCTGCGCAGCATTCCCGATCGAATTCCGCGCCCCTCGGCTCGCGAAGGGATCGGCGGAACGCCGCGGGGCGCTGGCGCGAACTCGCCCGACGGGGAGGATTTTCTTCTCGAACC
Organism: Roseiarcus sp.; assembly: GCA_049287975.1. Taxonomy (GTDB): domain Bacteria; phylum Pseudomonadota; class Alphaproteobacteria; order Rhizobiales; family Beijerinckiaceae; genus Roseiarcus. Next base: position 415 of record JBAQGU010001160.1, on the reverse strand, counting down.
CGGCCGTCCGCCGCCGCGATTGTCGGACGCGGACAGTGATTCGCTGTCGCCGGCGCGAAATGTAGGGATCAACGCACACATCGCCGCCGCGCGCCGGGCGGCTCAAGCCGCGCTTCTCGATAATGCGGCCAAGACCGAGGGGGCATCGACGTCTCGCTCGCAAGGCGCAAAAGCGGGACCGGTCAGTTCGCCGCTGCAACAAGCGCAGGAATTCTTCGCCGCTCAACGTCGTCCCGTTCTGCTCGGCGTCGCATTTCTTGCGATCGTCACGACCTTGGCGGTGGTTGGGTTGCGCGGCGGCAGCCGTCCGCAAACGTTGCAGAAGCCGGAGCTTCCCGCTCCGGTTCAGAGCCCGGCGCCGCTCGCGTCCGCCCCGCGGGCCGGCGGCGCGTCCACGGCCCCGGCCGTCGACTCG
>JBAQGU010001159.1:0-4371 GCA_049287975.1 Roseiarcus sp. | reverse complement strand
ACTACGAGATGCAGATGGCGGGCATGAACGGCGCGATGGCGCCGGAGATGCAGACCGTCTTTTTGCCCGCATCTTCGCCGGTGCGGCCGATCACAGCGACCCTGGTGCGCCAGATCGCCGCGATGGGCGGCGACGTCGCACCGTTCGCGCCGGCCAATGTCGTGGCGGCGTTGCGGGCGAAGTTCGCCGATTCGGCAGGGGGGACCCGGCCTTCGGGCAGCGGCGGGGTGAGGTCAGCTTAGGCCCGGTTATCTCTGGGGAACGATCGAGTCGAGCATCGGAGCCAAATGAGCGTCGTACAGCCGTGCACCGTGCTCGAGCTTCCATGCCGCGACGCTCTTGGTAACCACGAACCGCCGACAGAGCCGCTCGAGTACGGCTCTAAGATCATCGCGGCCGCGCGGTTGGTCTGCGGCGAGCCACGCCTCGCCCGCGACGCGGCTTGGGAGCAAAAATTCAGCAGCAAACGCACGGGCTCTCTGCTCGACGAGAATCGGCATCCGGCTATGAAGGACGTCGACCGCGCTCAGCGCGTGTTCGCCGTCGATCAGGAGATGGCAGAGCTCGTGCGCGAGGGTAACTCGCGCTTGACCTCTTCGGCGGATGTCTCCCCGCCCAACATGCCGAATGCTGGCCTGGTTGAGCAGAACAGCGGGGCCGTGCCGATCGCCCCACGCCGCGAGCGCGTCCAAGGTCGGGGGTTCGAAGTTTTCCAAATAGATTTGAGGACCTAACCCAGCAACAATATCGAAAACGTCGACTTCGGTGGTGGGCGGAAGGCCGAAAAATTGGCGGACGAACCCGGCGATCGCTTCCCCTTCCTCATAGGGCCGCGCCTCGGAAAGCCCCGCATCGAAATGGGTTCGTACCGCGAGGACCAGTTCGTCGAGTTGCGGCGCTTCCTGTTTTGGAAACTGCGACACACGGCTGAGCACACCACGCACCTGCTCGGCCGGCAGGGCGCTCGCCATGCACGCTGCCAAGCGCACCTCATCGTTGTCATTCGCGGCCTCGGCCATGCTTGCCGGCGGCATGAGAAGGCCATCGGCCACAAGTCTTTCGACCGTTTGCTCGTCGAGGCTGGTCGACCACTTCAGGAGCGAAAGACCATCTCCAGCATTGCGGTTCCGCCAAGCGCGAAGGAGCTCGTCCCAGCGTTCATTTTCGGTTTGGGCGAGACGAGCGGCGATCCAGTCGCCTGCCGCGCTCAGTGCATCGATCGCAGCCGCATACGGCACCCGATCGAGTTGCTCGACGGTGTCGATGAGCATCTCCTCTCCGGATCGGATCAGCCAAAGTGCCGGCAAATCAAAATATCCGGCGAAGCAACGAGAGAGATCGTGGCAATCCCGAAATGCCTCAATCACTTCGTCCTCGTAAACAGCCTGAGCCTCGGGAAGAGCATCCCAATTCTGTAGCGCTTCCGCTCGCAGCAACGATGGTCGAGCTGGATTCAGCGTTAATGGATACGTTTGGCGCAGCGCGAGCGGCTTCCAGTATTCCGTCAGATGCGAAAGCAAGTCGTCGATCTGAATCTCGATGGCAGTGCCGTCGGAGCCGCGTGTCGGCCAAACGACGGCTTCATCGACATAGGCGGCTAACCCGCACGTCGTCAGAAGGCGCACGCCTTCTTCCTCGACTTCGCTCAGCTTAAATTCGACTTTGGTCAACGCCCGTGCCTCACGATGTTTGCCTTTCGCCAACGCTCAAACTCCGCAAGGCAACCTTTGTCCCTGGCCATGCCCCGCAACAGGTCGGTCAGCGCGTCGCTTAGCTTACCTCTAAACGGATAAGCGTGATATGTCCTCCCGCGATCAGACGTCTGGGCCTCGTAAACGACGCCTTTGTGCACTGCGTAGACTTTCTTCGGCGGCGACAGTTCGCGGTCGCCGTTCGCCAGGGGAACCGCCCTGTTGAGCAATTCCTGCCGGTCCGCCTCTGAAATTGTAGCTGGGCATTTTCCAATCACGCGATGGGGATGGTCATGGAGGACACGCAGCTCCGCCTGATCGCCTAGGCCGACGTGCTTCCGGCGACGCTCCGCCTTGTCGTACTTCCGTGTTGGCGGCGTCCGAAGATCATTGTTCAACTCGGGACTCCGCAGGAGGCGCCACTCGCGAATTGCTGAGATGCAACAGTAGATAGCGCGTTCTGAAGACCGGAATCAACATTCGAAGATCGGCGTCGACCTCGTCACCCTGACCAGTAAGGCGACGGTTGGCTGCAAGGCCGCGAACCACGGAATCCGAATGCCCTGGCGAAATCCGGCGAGGTTCCTAAGCGGACCGTCTCGATCGGCGACCGGCCTCCAGAATGGGCCGCGACCGGGAGAACTGGCTCGCGGCGAGCTCATCTCGCCCGCTTCACCCCTTGACCGCGCCCGCGGTGAGCCCGGCGACGATGTATTTCTGCGCCATCAGGAACATCAGGATCGCCGGCAGGATCGTCAGCGTGATGAAGGCGAGCACTAGCTGCCAGGAGGTCGAATATTGGCCCTGGTAGGCCATCAGGCCAAGCGTCCACGGGTAACGCGACTCGCTGTTCAGCACCACTAGAGGGATCAGATAACCGTTCCAGCTGGCCACGAAAGAGATCACGGCGACAGTCGAGAGTGTCGGCCCCGACAGCGGCAACGTGATGTAGAAGAAATAGCGGAAGTAACCGCAGCCGTCCATCATCGCGGCATCGAGCAGTTCGTCCGGAAGTTGTTTGAACGCATTGCGCAACAGCAGGACGCTCATCGCCAGCGAGAAGGCGACCTGCGGGAGGACGATGCCCCAATAGGAGTCGAGGAGGCCGAGGTCGCGAATCTTGATGAACAGCGGGAGGATCGCGGTCGCCGCCGGAAACAGAAGCCCGAGCAGCATGTAGTTCAACAGGAAGCGGTCGCCGAAAAAGCGCAGGTGTGCGAAAGTGAAGGCCGCCATCGACGAGAGCGCGAGCGTCAGGGCGACGGTGAGCAATGCGATCAGCAGCGAATTGCCGAGCACCTGCCAGTATCGATAACCCGTGAGAATGTCCCAGTAGTTCTGCCAGACCCAGACGCGCGGAAGTCCGAACGGATTCGATTGCAAGTCGCCCAGTTCCTTGAAGCCGTTCAGCGCCGTCGCGAGGATCGGAACGAGAACTATGCCCGCCAGGACGAGGAGCGCCGCAAAGATCGCGATGCTGGCGAAGCCGCGCGGACTGCGGCCCGAGGGCTCGTGGACCGAGGTAGCGCTCTCAGGGACCGCATAGGTTGTCTCAGTCATCGCGCATGAACAGCCGTCTGTAGCCGAAGGCGAAGGTGACGCAGATGCAGAACAGCACGACGCCGACCGCCGATCCGAATCCGACCCGCATGCGGGTGATGCCGAAATAATAGAGGAACGACACCATGGTGTTGGTGGTGTCGAACGGGCCGCCCCCCGTCAGGGGAACGATGACGTCGAACAATTGCAGCGCGCCGATCACCGAAAAGAAGATCGAAAGCCGGATCATCGGGCCGAGCAGCGGCAAAGTGATGTGCCAGAAGCGCTGGAAGGCGCTCGCGCCGTCCATTTCCGCGGCTTCGAGCAGCGACTTGTCGATGCCCTGGAGACCGGCGATGTAGAGCATCATGTGGAAGCCGAAGTATTTCCACAAGATGACGATCAGGACGGCCGAGAACGCCCAGTCCTTGCTGGCGAGCAGGAACACCGGCTGCAAGCCGAACAGCCCCGTGATCGCGGACGACAGCCCAAAGTTGCCGTCGAACATGAAGTGCCAAATCAGGCCCGCTGCGACATCCGCGAGCACATAGGGCAGGAAGAAGATCATACGGAACCAGACGGCGCCGACGACCCGCCCGGCGACCATCAAGGCGACGCCGAGCGCCAGCGGCAACTGGACGAGGAGTGAGGCCGCAATGATGAGGCCGTTGTTGATCAGCGAACGCGCGAAGGCAGCGTTGCCGATCAGATAGCCGTAGTTCTTGAGGCCGATGAACTTCTCCGGCCGGCCGTAGCCGTTCCAGTTGTAAAAACTGTACCAGCCAGCCTCCACCATCGGCAGCGCGACGAAGATGGTGAAGAGCAACAGCGCGGGGGGCAGGAAGACGACGACTGTCGCCCAACCGTTGCGCGTCATCCGGCGGGCGGGCTCGATGTATGTGGTCGGCGCGGTCGACAATAATGAGAGCCTCAGGCAACGTCATGAAAGATCGGCCCCGCCTCTAAGGCAATGCCGCGAAATAATTGCTCATATTCGTCATGGCCGGGCTTGTCCCGGCCATCCACGTCGACGGGCCGCCGATACTCCAGGAGATTGTCGACTGGGTCGCGCGCCACGGCGAGATGGCGGCAAACCTTTTCCATTTCTCAAGTTGGACCGCGTGGATGGCCGGGACAAGCC
>JBAQGU010001158.1:0-5741 GCA_049287975.1 Roseiarcus sp. | reverse complement strand
ACAGCGTCGTGCTACACTCTGTCTGCATCGGGGAATTCCTGCCGTCCGCGTAAGCGTTTCTCGTAAAAACACTTTTCGCTGATTCGCAGCCCCGATGCACTTGGTTTGATGAGAAATCCGGGTTAGTTCGCACGTCAATCTTGTGCGTCGCGTGGTCCCAGGGAAGGTCGGTCCAGCGCCGCTGACAATTCAGCCGAACAAAGGCTGGCGAGCGGGAGCGCGGAGCCTTTGCGCAGAAAAGGCGCAGCGCCGTCGTGTAAGACCGACATTTTCCGGGCTTGCGTGGGCTTGCGAGCCGACGCCGACTCGGTCGATGTTGTCGACGTGGGGCCGAAGTTGGCAACTTGTTTTTCATCGTTATGCACAATATATAGCGCTAGGTCCCGAAGCGCCCACCAGGTGTTGACGAGCGCGTCATAAAAGCGTAACCTTCGATCGTTCGGGTTCGTGCGGGGACGGAGCCCAGGCCCCTCCCTCTGCGTCGTTCTAAGATCGTGTCGAGACTTGTCGGGCGTTGGGGCGAAGCGGTCGCGGCGCGGGCGGAATCTCGTCTGCGAGACGACCAGGAACCATCTTATTTTGGAAGCCGCTTCGGCGGTCGAGTCGGGCATTGCCCGCGAAGCCAGGGGAATCGGAACTTATGCGCATCGAACGGCACTACACCAAGGGTTCGGACTCCGCTTACGCGTCGATAGCGTTCGATATGACCAAGAGCGAGATCCGCAATCCCGACGGATCGGTGGTGTTCTTAGCTGACGAGATCGAGGTTCCCGCCGGCTGGAGCCAGGTCGCGGCCGACGTGCTCGCACAGAAATATTTCCGCAAAGCCGGCGTGCCCGCGCGGCTGAAGCGCGTCGAGGAGAACGACGTTCCCTCGTTCCTGTGGCGCTCCGTTCCCGACGAGGCTGCGCTCGCGGCGCTGCCCTTGGCCGAGCGCTATGTCTCCGAGACCTCGGCGCGGCAGGTGTTCGACCGGCTCGCCGGCGCCTGGGCCTATTGGGGCTGGAAGGGCGGCTATTTCGACAGCGAAGACGACGCACGCGCGTATTACGACGAGATGCGCTTCATGCTGGCGCGCCAGCTCGCGGCGCCCAATTCGCCGCAATGGTTCAACACCGGCCTCAACTGGGCCTATGGCGTCGACGGCCCGAGCCAGGGCCATTTCTATGTCGATCCGCAGACCAAGGAGCTCGTCAAGTCGCTGACGGCCTATGAGCATCCGCAGCCGCACGCCTGCTTCATCCAGTCGGTCGCCGACGATCTCGTCAACGAGGGCGGCATCATGGATCTCTGGGTGCGCGAGGCGCGCCTGTTCAAATATGGCTCCGGCACCGGCACAAACTTCTCGGCGCTGCGCGGCGAGAACGAGAAACTCTCGGGCGGCGGCCGCTCCTCCGGCCTGATGTCGTTCCTCAAGATCGGCGACCGCGCGGCGGGCGCGATCAAGTCGGGCGGCACGACGCGGCGGGCCGCCAAGATGGTCATCGTCGACGTCGATCACCCCGACATCGAGGCCTTTATCGATTGGAAGGTGAAGGAGGAGCAGAAGGTCGCCGCGCTGGTTGCCGGCTCCAAGATCGTCAAGCGCCATCTGAAGGCGATCATGAAGGCCTGCGTCAATTGCGAGGGGCCGGGCGACGATTGCTTCAACCCCGACAAGAATCCCGCGCTGAAACGCGAAGTGAAGCTGGCGCGCCGCGACGAAGTGCCCGACGGCATGATCAGGCGCATCATCCAGTTCGCGCGCCAGGGCTTTCGCGAGGTAGCGTTCGATGCCTACGACACCGATTGGGATTCCGAGGCCTACCTCACGGTGGCCGGCCAGAACTCGAACAATTCCGTGCGCGTCAACGACGCCTTCCTGCACGCGGTCGAGGCGGACGGCGATTGGAATCTGACCCGCCGGCTCGACGGCAAGATTCACAAGACCCTGAAGGCGCGGGAACTCTGGGATGAGATCGCCTATGCCGCCTGGGCCTCGGCCGATCCCGGCTTGCAATATCACACGACCATCAACGACTGGCACACCTGCCCGGCGTCAGGCCCGATCCGCGCGAGCAACCCGTGCTCAGAATACATGTTCCTCGACGACACCGCCTGCAATCTGGCTTCGTTGAACCTGCTGCAGTTCCGCGATCCCGCAACCAAGGCATTCGACGTCGCGGCGTATGAGCATGCGGTCCGGCTGTGGACGCTGACGCTCGAGATCTCCGTCATGATGGCGCAATTCCCCTCCCGGGAGATCGCGCGCAACTCTTACGACTACCGCACGCTCGGCCTTGGTTTCGCCAACATCGGCGGCCTCCTGATGTCCTCAGGCATCGGCTATGACAGCGACGAGGGCCGCGCGATCTGCGGCGCGCTCAGCGCGATCATGACCGGGCGCGCCTACGCGACCTCGGCGGAGATCGCGGCCAAGTCCGGCGCCTTCCCCGGTTACGCGCCGAACGCCGAACCCATGCTGCGCGTCATCCGCAACCACGCGCGCGCCGCCGAGGGGCAGGCGGACGGCTATGAAGAGCTGAGCGTCGCGCCGACGCCGCTCGACCATGCCTCGATCGCCAGGGCGGGCCGCGCCTGGGCGGGGCTCTCCGAGGCCGCGCGGGCGTCGTGGCGCGACGCGCTGGAGCTCGGACAGCAGCACGGCTATCGCAACGCGCAAGTCTCCGTCGTCGCCCCGACCGGCACGATCGGCCTCGTGATGGATTGCGACACGACCGGCATCGAGCCGGATTTCGCGCTGGTGAAGTTCAAGAAGCTCGCCGGCGGCGGCTATTTCAAGATCATCAACCGCGCGGTGCCGGAAGCGTTGCGCGCGCTCGGCTATGGCGAAGCGGCGATCGCCGAGATCGAGGCCTACGCCACCGGTCACGGCTCGCTCGGCCAATCGCCGGGCGTCAACATTTCGGCGTTGCGCGCAAAGGGACTTACCGACGCGGTGATCGCCAAGCTGGAGCGCGCGCTGGCATCCGCGTTCGACATCAAATTCGTCTTCAACAAGTGGACGGTCGGTGTGGATTTCCTGGCGGGGACGCTGAAGATTCCCGCCGAAAAGCTCGAGGAGCCGAGTTTCGACCTGCTCAGCTGGCTCGGCTTCAGCAAAGCCGAGATCGAGGCCGCCAACACCCACATCTGCGGGGCGATGACGCTGGAAGGCGCGCCGCACCTGAAGCGCGAACATTACAGCGTGTTCGATTGCGCCAATCCGTGCGGGCGCACCGGCAAGCGCTACCTCTCGGTCGAGAGCCACATCCGCATGATGGCGGCGGCGCAGCCGTTCATCTCAGGGGCGATCTCCAAGACGATCAACATGCCGAACGATGCCACCGTCGAGGATTGCAAGGACGCCTACATGCTGTCCTGGCGTCTCGCGCTGAAGGCCAACGCACTCTATCGCGACGGCTCGAAACTCTCGCAGCCGCTGAACTCGCAGTTGATCGAGAGCGACGACGAGGAAGAGGACGCGGTCGAGACTCTGGTGGCGTTGAACGCGCCGGCGCGCGCGGCGGCGGTGGCGGAGCGGATCGTCGAGCGCGTGGTGGAGCGGGTCGAGCGGGTTCGCGAGCGCGAGAAACTGCCGAACCGGCGCAAGAGCTACATCCAGAAGGCGGTCGTCGGCGGCCACAAGGTCTATCTGCACACCGGCGAATACGAGGACGGGCGGCTCGGCGAAATCTTCATCGACATGCACAAGGAAGGCGCCGCCTTCCGCTCGCTGATGAACAACTTTGCGATCGCGATCTCGCTGGGGCTGCAGTATGGCGTGCCGTTGGAGGAATATGTCGAGGCCTTCACGTTCACCCGCTTCGAGCCCGCCGGCTTCGTACAGGGCAACGATGCGATCAAGAACGCGACCTCGATCCTCGACTACATCTTCCGCGAACTCGCGATCTCCTACCTCGGCCGACACGACCTCGCCCACGTCGCGCCCGAAGAGATCGGCAATACCGTGCTCGGCGGCGGCGTCGCCCAGGACAAGGCCCCCGACGGCGGCGGAAGCCCCTCGGTGGTTTCGCGCGGCCTCGTGCGCTCCAAGACGGAAAAGCTGATGGTGGTGCAGGGGGGCATGCGCGGGGAGGCACCGGGCGCGGCTTTCGGGCTCGGCGGGTCGAGCGCGCACGGCTATGTGCAGGGGGCGACGGCGCTGAAGGGCGAGTTCGCGGAGGCGCCCGCTGAGATGGCCGGCGTCGCGTTCGCGCCGGCGCCCGCTTCGGAAAAGGTCGCGGAGCAACGCGCCGAGGCGCGGATGAAGGGCTACGTCGGCGAGGCGTGCCCCGAGTGCGGCAATTTCACGATGGTGCGGAATGGGACGTGTTTGAAGTGCGACACGTGCGGGGCGACGACGGGGTGTAGTTGAGGTATGCCGACGAAAGCCAAGGACGTCATCCGTCGCCTCACGGACGACGGGTGGACCTTGCTGCAACCAAGGGCAGTCACCGCCAGAATACGCGTGGCGCGAAGAAGGGGCGGGTCACCGTCCCCGGAAAGCTCAGCGCGGATTTGCAACCCGGCACGCTAAAGAGCATTTTGCGTCAAGCTGGCTTGAAGGATTGACCCATGCGCTACGCCGTCGTGATCGAACAGGGCGAAAGCAACTATTCAGCCTACGTGCCAGACCTGCCGGGCTGCGTGGCCGTCGGGGACACGCTGGAGGAGATCGAAGCTGAAATTCGCTCGGCCATCGAATTTCATCTCGAAGGAATGAGGGAGGACGGAACGCCGGTTCCGCCTCCGATGAGCCGGGTGGAATACGTGGAACTGGACGGGCCGGGGGGGCTGGCTGCGGGCGCCATGCGGTGAGAACTATGACGAGGCCGTCTCGGGTGCTTCGGCTAGGACTGACGCGACAGTGTGCCCACGCGACCCCTCCCGTCACCCGCCTCCCCACCCCTCCGTCTCCGCGTCCCCTCCGCCAGCCCCGCCTCCGCGACCACCAGCGCCGGGTCGCGCGCCAGGATGGGCGCCAGCATTCGCGCGGCGCCCGAGGGGCTGCGTTCGCCGCGCTCCCACTTGCGAACCGTGCCGAGCGAGGCGCCGGTGACGCGCCCGAATTCCTGCTGTGTCAGGCCGCCTCACGCCGCCGTCCGTGGCGCGATCGCGGCCAAATCGTCGGCCAGCAGCTTTGCCTGCACGTGTAGATCGTATTTGGCCTGCATGTTCATGAACCATTGCGGATCGACCTCGAAGAAACGGCCGAGGCGTAGCGCAATATTCGCGGTGATTCCTTGCCGACCGTGGCAGATCTCATTGATTCGGCTGCGCGTGACGCGGATCGCCTTGGCGAGCGCGTAGACGCTCAGGCCCATCGGCTCGAGGAACTCCTCACGCAAGACCACGCCGGGATGGGGCATCGGAACGTCGCGCGTCATATCCATCTCCGTTAGTGGTAGTCGACGAATTCGACTTCGTGCGGATCGCCCTCGCGCCAGACGAAGCAGATCCGCCATTGATCGTTGACACGAATCGAGTGCTGACCCCGCCGATCTCCCGACAGAGCCTCCAGCCGATTGCCCGGAGGAACCCGCAAATCCCCGAGGCGCGTGACCGTATCGAGCAGTGTTGACGGCGCGCTGGGCGACATCGGCCGGAACATTCCTCGGCGCGCGCCCTCGGGCCAGAGCCTCGGTGCGCTTGTCTCGGAAGGACCGGATCACGAGTTGTTCGTACTATAAATTAGGACGTCGATCAAGTCGCTGTCTCGCCAGCCGATCTCGGACTGACGTGGATGACCGGGACAAGCC
>JBAQGU010001157.1:0-6386 GCA_049287975.1 Roseiarcus sp. | reverse complement strand
ACTTCGATGCGGTCAGCGGCGCCAGCGCCGGCGCGGTCAACGCCGTGCTGCTGGCCTCGGGCCTGATCGAGGGCCGCGCCGCGGCGAAGGCGCGGCTCGAGCGGTTCTGGAAACGCATGAGCCAGTCGGCGGCTTTTCTGCCGAAGGCTTCGCTCGCCTCGTTTGCACCCTTCCTGCATTCGCTCTCGCCGTATCAATTCAATCCGTTCAACCTCGATCCGTTGCGCGACGCGCTCGCCGCGGAGATCGACTTCGCCGAGCTGCGCGCCCAGGCGCCGATGAAGCTGCTGATCGGCGCGACCCGGGTGCGCGACGGCAAGTTGCGCATTTTCGAGGCTCATGAATTGACGGTCGAATCGGTGCTGGCGTCCGCCTGCCTGCCGCTGATCCATCATACGGTGGAGATTGCGGGCGAGCCCTACTGGGATGGCGGCTATGCCGCCAATCCGCCGCTGATTCCGCTGGTGCAGGCGTCCGACGGCGCCCATCTCCTGATCGTGCAGGTGACGCCGACCGCGTCCGAACGCCTGCCGAAGACGCCGCGAGAAATCGAGCGGCGGCTGGAGCGGATCCAGTTCAACGCGACGCTCAACGCCGAGCTGGAGGCGATCAAGCTCGGGATCATCCTCCGCGCGACCCCGAAGATGCGCCGGCTGCGGATCGGCCGGATTTCCGCCCAGGACGAATTCGCCGGCCTCGAAAACGAGAGCCCCGCCGATCTCGGCCGCGAGTTCCTCGACCGCCTCTGGCAGAGCGGCCGCGGCGCCGTCGAGACCTGGCTCGCGGAAGCCGGACCGCTCGGGCCGCGCGAAGGCCGGACCGGTGCGGAGCGATGGTTGTGGGGAGGGGCGTCGTGAGCCGCCCGGCCCCTCGCTGAGCACATGTATTTGGCGTCGCGCCCGGATGGCTGCACGCAGGCGATCGGCTCGGCGGTCTCCGCCGGGACGGCGGCGAGAACAAATATAGAACCACTACGCCACTCCGGCAAGAAATTTGTTGAGCGGCTCGGGAGTTACGCAACATTGCCAAATCCGAAGTCGTTTCCACAAGTCTTCGAAGGAATCTTTTCTTCGAAGGAATCCTCGGCTCATACTCTGCTATTCCAATATATTACAAGCATTTCCAAAACCAGCACCTCCATTCTCCTCCCTGTCCCCAAACTGGGCTCGAGCCCGACCGCCCAGGATCGGTGGGGCCTGAAGAGCTCAGAAAACACCGCAAGGCTAATTTCGTTTTTCAGAAAGAAGAATCGAAAAAAACGACGCCTATTTTGGTAACCCGTCGGCGACCAGACCAAGGCTTGACCAACTCGACTCGCAGTCCTATGTCCAATCTTGGCCGCAGGAGCGTCGGGTCATGTCCATCACCGTCAATATCGGAGACGCCAAAGCGAGGCTATCCGAACTCGTCGCTCGAGCCGAGGCGGGAGAGGAGGTAATCATCGCTCGGGACAATTCCCCCGTGGCGCGGTTGAGCCGTCTGGCGCGCGACAACGACGTTCGCGCCGCAATCGACGAAATTCGCGCCGCCCGGGCCGGACTCGCCCCCACCAGCGCGGACGAAATCTTGCAATGGCGCGATGAGGGGCGCCGCTTCTGATGCAATTCGTCGTTGACGCGTCGATGGCGGCCGCTTGGATTCTTCCCGACGAACGCGCACAAGCGACTGACGCCGTCATGGATCGGCTGAATCTCGATGCCGGTCTCGCGCCTTCGCTGTTCTCGCATGAAATGCGGAATCTCCTGCTCGGCGCCGAGCGCCGCGGCCGACTGCCTGCTGCCGGAGCGATCGCCTTCATGCTGCGTTTGCGAAGGCTGGCGATTTCGGATGTCGGCGCCGGAAGCGACTGGGAGACTTTTCGGATGGCGACGAAGCATTCGCTTTCGGCGTATGACGCGAACTATCTCGCGCTCGCAACCGCGAACGGATGTGCCCTCGCCACGCTCGACCGTAGGCTCGCCGGCGCGGCGAACGCCGAGGGGGTTGCGGTATTGGGACCGCTCGCGGGAGCGTGAGAGCAGCTGATGTGTCGGGAACGCTCGAGCCCGTTCACCGTAGATCGGCCGCTGAACGCACATCCCCTGGGACCTGCGGTTGTTTGAAGCCGTCAGCCTAACCCCGTCGCGCCGCATTCGACACGATCATCCTCACCCGCCCGTTGGCTCGAGCCTTTGACCCAGCGCGGAAAAATCCTTGATGATTCGGCGCAGGCCTTCGGGCACGGGCATGTCGTGGCCCTTGACGGCCATCGCGACCGCGACGCGGTCGGCTGGGCTCGCGAGCGCGCCGAATCGACGAACGAGGAGGGCCACGAAGGCGTCGGGGGGCAAACCGTTCGCGCGGGCATCTTGGCCTATTTCCTCGACGAAGGCGCGCCCGAGCGACCGGAGCGCGGCGCCCGCGATTTTCGGATGCGAACAGGTGGCGATGATCTCGTCGACGATCATGATTGTCCCTCCCGGCTGCAGCTCCCCTCGACGGCGACGCTACATGCCTGAGGTCACATTCGCATTACTCGAACAACTAGGGCATTTCGGATCAGACAGTGCCCCACCGTCCTTCGACGGGCTATGGAGACGCCCAGAATCAAGAAAGTCGACTTGGGGAACGTGAATAACGCCGTCCGTCATTGCGAGGAGCCCTTGCGACGAAGCAATCCAGGGGCCGCGTGCTGTGGCCCCTGGATTGCTTCGCTGCGCTCGCAATGACGATGGAGTTGACCTCAACATCGCGCGGCCCTGGATGTCGTCGAACGTCGCCTCAGATCCCCGCGTACCACTCGTAGCCGCGATCCTCCCAAAAGCCGCCGTTGCCCCTGCTGATGTTGCTGAAGGACTCGATGGCTTCGATCCGCATCACGTATTTCGCCATCTTGTAGCCGAGCTGGCGTTCGACCCGCAGGCGCAGCGGGGCGCCATGGGCTACGGGAAGCGGTTCGTCGTTCATCTCATAGGCGAGGATCGTCTGCGGATGAAAAGCGTCGACGAGATCGATCGTCTCGTAATATTGTCCTGTCCCGTCGAGCGTCTGCTCCAGCGTGTCGGCGCAATAAAAGACGATGTAGCGCGCCGAAGGCTTCAGCCGGGCGTTGTTCAGGATTGGCCCGAGCAGCGCGCCCTTCCATTTGCCGATGCAACTCCAGCCTTCGACGCAATCGTGGCGGGTGATCTGTGTGCGCGACGGCAAACCCCTCAAGTCGGCGAGCGACAGTTGCATCGGATTGTCGATCAGGCCGCCGACCTCCAGCTTCCAATTGGCGAACTGCTCGTCGCGATTCTTGACGTAGTCCGGATCGTCCGGATCGGTCGAGCCGTTCGGTTTGAAGGTCTTCGAGAGGTCCGCGGGGCTGTACTCGGGCGCCAGCGCGTCGCGTGGGGCGAGCAACGCCCGCTGCACGCGGCGCGTGAGGTTTTCCACCGAATCCAAGATCGAGAGAGCAGCCGGCGTATTGGACAGGCGGTCGCAACCCGCGAGCCCCAACGCGGCGCCGCCGAGCGCGACGCTCGCCAGCATCTGCCGGCGGCTGAGAGCGGCTTCACGCTTCATGGCGTTCCTCCTCGACCGCGTAACGGCCGGTGATCATCGAAACGATGTTGTTCACGACCCCCGAGACCAGCACCATGACGATGTGAACAATGACAAATCCGACCAAGCCCCAAGCCAGGATGAAATGGATCGCGCGCGCCGACTGGCGTCCGCCGAACAAGCCGACGAGCCAGGGGAAGGCGGCGTCGATCGCCGGCGACATGGTCAGGCCCGCCAAAACCAGGATCGGGAGCACGATGATGACGGAGAGATAGGCGAGCTTTTGCAGCACGTTGTAATGCAGCGCTTCGTCGCCCTTGGGGAATCGCAGCCGGGCATGCGCCCAGATCGAAGCCGGGATCGAACGCAGTTCGCGACCGGACGGCAGGAAATCGCTGAAGTGTCGGCCCGCGAGAAGATTGACGACATAGAGCAAGCCGTTCAGCGCCAGCAGCCAGGCGAAAAAGAAATGCCAGCGCCGCCCGGTGGCGAGGTCCTGATAGGAGGGAATCGTCATCCATCCGGGAAAGCCGCGCGCCACGAGTTGGTTGTTCTCGTCGCGCGAGGCGCCGAGAACGCCTGTCGTGGTGAACGATTTTCCGAAGATGGTCGTGACGCCGCCCTCGACCGAGCCGTCGCTGTCTTCTCGCGCCGTCAGCGCGAGGAAAGGTTTGCTGAAATCTGTCTTGTTGCCCCAACTGAGGGCGGGGTCGGCGTTGAAAATCTGCAAGCCGCTCATCAGCAGGAAGAAGAAGCAGAGCGCGTTGACCCAGTGCGTGACGCGCACCAAGACGCTGTGTCGCAGGATTACGCGTCGGCCGGCTCTGACGGCGACTATGGCTGGCGTAGTCGAAGACATTTGGCGCCTCCGCGGCCGCGGCTTCGGGGTATCGAAGTCACGCCGCCCTTTCGCGTTCCCGCTCGCTCGGGCTGCGATCTCCCGGGCCCGAATTTCGCACACGGGCGCGTCGCCGAATAGGGGGGCGGGGGTTTCGCGGAGAAAGTTCGGGGCCGGGAATGACCCGAACTCGACGATTGATACGCGAACTGAGGTACTAATGTTTCGTTCGGCCTCGAAAAATTTTTGAGATTGTAGCCGCGCTCGCTGAGCGCGGCTGTCGTAGAGCGCCTCGTTTTCCAAGCATCGATCAAGATGAACCCACGTGGTCAGCGACTGTCAGCGACCGCGTTTACAGCGCCTAAACCTCCACGCTACATCGGGGGAATGACGCCATCCTTGCCGTACACGACGGCGCCGCCGACCAACGTACCGTCCGCCTGTTTGTCGGTGGGAACGAAGACGATCGAGCCCGGCGCGATCTCGCTCTTGTTGCCGGGCTCGAGCTCGACGACCGGCACGTTCTTGGGAATGTCGATCTTCTTCTCACCGCCCTTGTAGGTGACCGTCACGACCTGCCCGTCGACGCCTTGAACCGCGTTGCCGATCGAGCCGTTGGTCATCATGCTGTTGGCTCCGAGGTCCCAGGGGTAGTGGCCCTCGGCGGTTCCGCGAAGACTCTCGGCGAAGACCACGACTTCGACCGAGCGCATCGAGGAGTCGGGTTGCGTCACGGTCGCCGTTCCGATGAACGTGCCCGGCTTGATATCCGCCATGGACGATTTCACCGCGGCCAGGGCGGCATAATTGTCTTTCAAGGTGATCGGAACGTCCTTGCCGTCCTTGGCGCGCACGACGAGTTTTGTGCCGTCGAGGCTGACGACGGAGCCGCGGACCCGCACCGGGTCCGCGCTCGCTGTCGCGCAGCCGAGCGCGAAGGGCAGGACGAGCGCGGCGAGGATCGGCGTGAGGATGCTCTGAAATTTTGGAATCGGATGCATGGGACTCTCCTTGGGAAGTTGACGGTCGGCTTCTTCTTCGGAAGCAATCGCCGTCGGCGGCGCGCTTCGCCGCGACGACAAACCCTGAAACGCACTCGAGCGACGAACGCGCTGGC
Organism: Roseiarcus sp.; assembly: GCA_049287975.1. Classification (GTDB taxonomy): domain Bacteria; phylum Pseudomonadota; class Alphaproteobacteria; order Rhizobiales; family Beijerinckiaceae; genus Roseiarcus. The sequence continues at coordinate 906 of JBAQGU010001157.1, read as the reverse complement.
GATTTTCGATCGAACACGATTAAATCGCGCGCAACTGTTACCGAGACCGCGTGTTGCCTGTCAAGGCCTGTCGGTATAATCGCGCTTATGATGAGCTTCGCCAGTATTGTCCCATGAGGGCCGCATGCATGATTCCACGCCGAAATCCGACGAGCTGCGGTCCCTGTCGGAAATGCTCTGTTTCGCGGTTTATTCGACCAGCCACGCGTTCAATCGCGTTTACAAGACCGTGCTCGCTCCGCTGGGGCTGACCTATCCGCAGTATCTGGCCATGCGCAGCCTGTGGGAATGCGACAAGCAGACGGTCGGGGGGCTCTGCGGCAAATTGCATCTCGAATCCAGCACGCTCACGCCGCTACTGAAACGCCTCGAAGGGGCTGGACTCATCGAACGCAGCCGCGATTCGCATGACGAACGCCAAGTGCGAGTGCGTCTTACAGCCGCGGGGAGGGCGTTGCGCGCCAGGGCGTTGAGCGTACCCGCCAGCGTCTTCAAACTCACCGGTCTGTCGGTTGCAGAAGGGCTACGCCTTCATCGCAAGATCACCTCGCTTCGCGACGCGCTCAATCGGCGCGAGCCGAGCGCGGAAGAAGCCGAAGAATCGGAGCTGTGCTTGGCCAAGGTAGAGTAGCAGACTTCCCCCTCTACGCTTCGGCAAGCGCCTTTTTGCAACCTTGGGTCTTGCATTTTGCAACCTTAGGTGTTGCTGTCTCCAAGTTCGAATCTCTCCGAGAGGAAGGATGAGCTTGCCCGCTCCGCCGCAAGGCATCAGCGCCGCCGATTTCGAGGCGATCGAGGACGCCGTCATGGAGACGGAGCGCGGGCGCTGGTTTCTGTCTGAATTCATCCGCCGGCGCCGGGCCGAGGACACCGTGCGCATTGTGGCGGCGATCGAGCGGCTCGAGG
>JBAQGU010001156.1:0-3709 GCA_049287975.1 Roseiarcus sp. | reverse complement strand
GTCAGGAATCATTCCGGTTGCACCCTCCCGTGCCTACCCCTCTCCCACCACCTCCTCCACCGCCTTCGGATTTCGCTCGATCACCCGGAGCAGCACGCTCGCAGCCGGGTCAGGCTGGCGTCGGCCTTGCTCCCAGCCTTCCAGCGTGCGGACGGGGATGCCAAAGCGCCGGGAAAATTCTCGCGAAGTCTTCGCGACGCTCTTTCGGATCGCCTTCACCCGCTCGGCCGTCAACGACGGCGCATTGCGCACTGGGAGCGCGACTTCGCCGCGCTTCCAGGCGACCGCTTCGCGCAATCCTTCCAATAGCGCACCGCCGAACGGCGTTTCGTCTTCAGTCCTGTTCATCGCGCATCTCCGAAATCAGGGCGAGCGCCGCCTTCTTCTCCGCGGGGCTCATGTCTTCCTTTTCAGACTTCGCGTAAGCGAACAGCATCACCGTGACGTCCTCGGCGAGCATGAGAAAATAGACGGCGCGACCGCCGCCACGTTTGCCTTTGTTTCCGATCGCGAACCGCAGTTTGCGAATTCCTCGCAATCCGGGAATGAAGTCTCCCGCAAACGGATTGTTCGCAATCGCGCGCTCGAGTTGGCGATGTCGTCGCGCGAAGCTCGCAGGCGTTTCAGATCCTTCAGATACCTATTGGTTTGGATAAAACGCACAAACACTAGTACGCCATTGACGTAGGGCCGTCAAGTTCGGCATAGTTCCGACGTCTATGGGCCCGGACAATCTCGACGAGGCGTTGTCATGAAGACAAAGGCCGCCTCTGGCGGCAGAGCATTGACCGAGCTGCGCGGGCAGTTTCGCGGCATCAGCGAGGCGAAAATGATGGATTGCCTCACGAAAATGGGCCGTGACCACGGATCGTCGTCGGCCACGCGCGGAGGGCGGCAGGGGGAAGCGTGAAAGTGGCGTTTGGCTGAGATCGTCGATCACGGCAGCGCCTCGGCGGTCGCCGCTCTCGAGGCGGCTGCGAGCTTCCACACGATCAGGCACAGCGCCGCCACCGGAAGGCCGATCAGCGCCGTCGTGACGAAGAAGCGCGGATAGCCCATCGCTTCGACCATGAAGCCGGAGAGGCCGCCGACGAATTTGCCGGGCAGCGCGTACAGCGACGACAGCAGCGCGTATTGCGTCGCCGCATACCCCGGCGAGACCAGCGACGACATGTAGGCGATCAGCGCGGCGCCGGCGAAGCCGCCGGCAAAGCTTTCGACGCTGACGGCGAGCGTCAGCAGGTCCAGCCGCGCGCCATGCGCAGCGAGATAGGCCAGCGAGAGATGCGAGGCGGACGCCGCGACCCCGCCGATCAGCAGCGTCGGCATCAGGCCGAGCCGCTGCGCGAGCCAGCCGCCGGCGAAGGCGCCGCCGATGCCGATCCAGACGCCGTAGAGCTTCGAGACGGTCGCGATATCCGACTTGGTGAAGCCGAGATCGATGTAGAGCGGGTTGGCCATCACGCCGGACACGAAATCGGGCAGCCGGTAGATCGCGACCAGCGCCAGGATCGGGACCAGCGTCGCCGCATGGCGCCGCATCAGATCGGCGAGCGGCTCGACGAACGAAGTCTTGAAAGTCGGCCGAACCGCGCTCGGCGTCCGATCGAGCCGCGGCGAGACGAGGCAGGCGAAGATTCCGACCAGGGTCAGGGCCGCCATCGCGAGATAAGCGATGCGCCAACTCGCCCAGTCGGCGATATAGAGCGCGCCGGCGCCGGCGCAGATCATCGCGAGCCGATAGCCGAGGCTGTAGACCGCCGTCATCATCCCCTGGCGTTCGGGCGGGGCGGCGTCGATGCGCCAGCCGTCGATCGTCACGTCCTGGGTCGCCGCGGCGAAAGCGGTGGCGAAGGCGAAGGCCACGCTCCATGCCAGCGTTCGCCCCGGCGCGCCGAAGGAGAGCCCGATCAGCCCGGCCGCGACGCCGAGCTGCGCGACCAGCATCCAGGCCCGCCGCCGCCCGAGCCAGCCCGCGAGCCCAGGAATGTCGAAGCGATCGATGAAGGGCGCCCAGAGGAACTTGAACGAGAAGGCGAGCGCGCACCAGCTCATCAGCCCGATGTCGGCCCTCGACACCCCCGCCTCGCGCAACCAGGCCGATTGCGTCGAGAAGATCAGCAGGAACGGCAGACCGGAGGAATAGCCGAGCGCGAGCATCAACGCGAGGCGGGGATCGGCGACGGCTTGGCGGAAGAGGGAGACGGATTTCATCGCCGGGCATTATGCCGCAGGCAAGGTGATTCGGGATAGCGCGATTACTCGAAACGGCGCCTTATCGGCGGGGCGCCAGCCTTCAGCGCGCCGAAGCGACTCTCCAGCCCGGCCGTGGACCGGGCGCATCCGGATGACGTATCGGTTGCGCGATCTTTCCGTCGGGGCGCGGCGAGATGGCGAGCATCGACTTGGCCGCCGCTCTCATGTAAGCATCCTTTACATGAGTTGGCGCAAGGACGAGCCCGGCGAGCGCGACGAACCGCGCGGCTATCATCACGGCAATCTGCGCGAGGCGCTGATCCGCGCCGCGCTGGAACTGATCGCCAAGAAGGGCGCGGCCGGCTTCACTTTCGCCGAGGCCGCGCGGTTTGCCGGGGTCAGCCCGGCGGCGCCCTATCGGCATTTCCGCGACCGCGACGAGTTGCTGGCGAATGTGGCGCTACGCGGCTTCGAGCAGTTCGAGGCGGCGCTGGCGCGGGCGTGGGACGACGGCCGCCCCGACCCTTTCGCCGCGCTGCACCGGCTCGGCAAGGCCTATCTCGAATTCGCCCGCACCCAGCCGGCGTTCTACTCGGCGATGTTCGAAGCCGGCATTCCGGCCGGCGCCGATCCGCCGCTGCGGGCAGCGAGCGATCGCGCATTCGCGGTGTTGCGCGGCGCCGCCGACAAGCTCTGCGCCGCCATGCCGGCTGCCGAACGCCCGCCGGCCTTGATGGTCGCGCTGCATATCTGGAGCATGGCGCACGGAGTCGCCTCGTTGTTCGGACGCGGCGACGGCGCGCAACGGGCGCTGCCGATAGCGGCGGAGGAACTTCTGGAGGCGCACGCGCTGGTTTATTTGCGCGGGCTCGCTGTCCAAGCGCCGCGGACGTAGGGCCGCTCGCTGTCGCCGCGAGGGGAATCGAGACCGCTTCGATAGGGCTTGACAAGGAAACGGCGCTTGATGTAAATGTTCATTACATTCACACTTACGGGGATGCGCTATGGCTATCGTTCTGATGGTTTTGGGCTTCATTTGGTGGTGGCCGGTGGGACTCGTCATCCTCGGCTTCCTGATCGCGCGAAGAAAGTACGGCTACTGGAGACAACCGATGTTCGCAGGAAATGAACCGACGTATTGTCGAAACCCCGGCATGGACCGCTGGGAACGCAAGATCGCCCGCTTGCAGGAAAAAATGGAACATGTCCGCGGCAGGATGGAACGCTTCCGGGGCCGCGGCGACTGGTTCGCTCCGTCGTCGAGCGGTAATCGCGCCTTCGACGATTATCGCGCGGAGACGTTGAAGCGCCTCGAAGACGAGCAGCGCGAGTTCAAGGAGTTCCTCGAGCGGTTGCGCTTCGCCAAGGACCGCAGCGAGTTCGATCAGTTCATGGCCGCGCGCCGCGAGCGTCCGTTCGAGCCGGGTTCGCCGAGCGAGCCGCCGCCGGCGTAGCCGCGCAACTGAGCTTCCCACCGCCCGACGTGACCGCGCGGGCCGCCCATCCCCCGATG
>JBAQGU010001155.1:0-3387 GCA_049287975.1 Roseiarcus sp. | reverse complement strand
GGGTCGGACTGGCGCTGGCGGCCTCGCCTGGCGCCTCGGCCGCGGGCGGCCAATACGAATTCCTCGCGGCGCCGCAGATCAATCTTTCGCTCGTCTACCGTCTGGACAAGCTGACCGGCGACGTCATCGCCTGCAAATTCGATCTCAACCCGAACAAGACCGAGGTCGAGCCAGGCGCCTATGGCGTGACGCGATGCTATCGCGGCGGCGACGGCGCGACCAAGCAGGAGCCGGGCGAATACGGCCTCGTCGCCACCCGCCACGAGCAGGAAGGCGGTGTATTCCGGGTCGACTACCGCACTGGCGCGCTCAGCATCTGCTACCTCTATTTTCAGCGGGAGAAGCAGGCCGAGCGCGAGATCGCCGTCGATCAATACGTCGTGTGCACGCCGCCGTACAAGTGAAGGGGCGGCGCGGCTCCAGCGCCGACATCGCGTCGCATTGATCTCGGATTTTCATGGGGCGAGCCTCGGCTACGGTTGAGCCACGCTGGCGCTTGTGACGTTAGTCTCCCGTCCTCTGTCGCGATCGCCGCCGGGACTTCAAGCCGCCGCATTGTGAGAAACGCCACAATGCGAGGGTAAGGGAAACGTTATGTGGCTGGTTAGGGTGGGGGTGGTGTAATCGCTTGCTCTCACCCGATCCGAAAGGAGGCCCGGCAATGATCGAGGAAATTCCCGTGCAGGCCGTCCCCGTCTCCGCGGCGGAGAGCGGCTGCGTTCGGCAGGCTTTTGGAAAGCGCGACGCTTGGGAGTTTCGCCGCTCCCTGATTTGGCGCGAAGAAATCGCCGGAATGCTGGAGGCGAACCTGGCAAATCTGGAAGCGCTTGCTCACGGTTTTGTCCCCAAGCACCTTCAGCGCAGAACGGGCTTCTAGCCGCGCGCTCGAAAAAAGGTGCATGCGGGCGTCTCACTGTAATTTTCACGATGTGCGCTGAACCCCGTGCGTGCTGGCCATGGGCCGGCGCTCAGCGAGGTTCGGCGGCGCTGTGATCGCGGTCCCTAGCCAGTCAGATCCTGCGGCAGGTCCAGTCTCCTCATGCCAACAAGCGGCTCGTTTCGTCGTTTCGTTCAATAAGAGCACTATTCGACAATCCTGCGGAACCGTCTCCCTTTAACCTACTGAGTGTAGCGGTCGAACAGTACGGCACTATCCATGAGCCCGGTTTGCCGACGGCCGGAGATGGACATACTTCGAACCATCACTAGGGCGATCGGCGCCATTTGTAATTCGATGCCGCTCGCGGTAACTCGGCAGCCGCAACGAAAGTCTGGCCTACAGTAAGAGGGGCGCGGCGGACGAAATGGCGGCTTTGATAAACGAACCGACCGGCGATGGGGCGGCTCCGGCGACGACCGACGAAGCGGCGAAGGCGCCGCGCCTATCGGAGACGGTCGAGTCCAAACAGTCGGAGCGCCGCTCGGCGGCGCGAGCGCCGGCGATATTGGCGGCGCTCATCGTGATCGGGATCGTCGGCCTGTCGCTCTGGTATCTGGTCCAGCCTCAGCCTCTCCTCGTCCAGGGAGAGGCGGACGCCACGCACATGGATATCGCGGCGAGGGTCGACGGCAGGGTGGCCAAGCGTCCGGTCGAGCGAGGCGACAACGTCGTCGCGGGTCAGGTTCTCTACGAAATCGACAATCCGGAGCTACTTACCAAGTTTCACCAAGCGGAGGCGGCGCTCGCCGTCGCGTCCGCCAACCTCGCGCATATCGAGGCAGGCACGCGGGCGGAAGACATCGCGCAACGCAAGGCCGCGGAGGAGAGCGCGGACGCGCAATTGACTCTCGCCCAGCAGACCTACGATCGCGTGAAGGAGCTCGCCGGCTCGGGCAACGCTCCGATGCAACGTCTCGACGAAGCCACGAACAATCTTCATGTCGCGCAACATTCCGCGGACCAGGCGAAGTTCGCCTATCAGGAAGCGGTGGCCGGGCCTACGAAGGAAGAACACGAAATCGCCCACGCCAACGTCGCCAATGCGCAGGCCTCGATCGACACGATCCGCGCGCAGGTCGATGAACTCGTCGTGAAGGCGCCGATCGCCGCGCAAGTCTACCAGATCGCGGCGGAGCTGGGCGAATACGTGTCGCCGGGCGTGCCTCTGCTCTCGCTGATCGACCTCGGCGATGTCTGGCTGCGCTTCAATCTACGCGAAGACCTCGTAAAGCGGATCTCGGTCGGACAGGAGGTCACGATGCGGGCGCCGGCGCTCGGCGATCGACCGATCACGGCAAAAATCCGGCTCATCGTCGCCAAGGGCGAATACGCGGGCTGGCGGGCGACGCGCGCCACTGGGGATTTCGACTTGAGGACGTTCGAGGTGCGCGCCTACCCGACGCCTCCCATCCCCGAGCTTCGGCCGGGAATGAGCGTCTATGTCACCGTCCCCGGCAGACAGTAATGAAAACGCCGCGCCGCCCCGGATTTCTGCTCGTCGCGGCGCGCGAGCTGCGCTGGATGCGCCGCGATCGGCTGGCGCTCTTCCTGGCGATCGGAATTCCCCTGATAGCCTTCGCCCTGCTCACATGGACATTCAGCAACGCGGTCATCCGTGACCTTCGCGTGAGCATCGTGGACACTGACCGCTCGCCGACATCGCTGACCTACGTGCAAGCGATCGCCTCGGCGCCGGGCGTCACCGTCGCCGAACGCTCCAATGATCTGACGAGCGCGATGCACGCGATACGCTCGGGCGACGCCATCGCGGCGGTCTATATCCCGGTGAATTTCGAGCGGGACCTCGTGTCCCGCAAGCGCCCCAAGATCATCGTCTTCTACAACAGGCAGTTTTTCACGCCGGGCAACAGCGCGTCGAGTTCTCTCTCCAGCGCCATCTCCGCGGCCACGGCGACGCTTTCCTCGAAATCCGTGGCGCAGACGCCGACTTTCGCGCCCGGCAGCCTGGTCGTCGAGCAATACGTCCTCACCAATCCCGCGCTGAACTACGCGCAGTTTCTGCTCCGCGCCGTGCTGCCCACGATTCTTCATGTCGTCACCGCGATTTCGGCCGGCTATGCCGTCGGTTCAGAGTTCACGTCGCGCAGCCGCAGAGCATGGCTCGCGACCGCCGGCGGCAGCGCGCTGGCGGCTCTCGTCGGCAAGCTGGCGCCCCTGTTCGGCATTTTCGTGCTGATGATGGTCGTCGGTTCCGGCATCGTGCACGGACTCTACGCCGTGCCGTTTCGAGGCGACGCCATCATGATGGGCGCCGCCGCCTGTCTGTTGCTGATCGCCTATCTCGCATTGGGCGCGCTGTTTCAACTTCTCGTCCGGAAACTGGCGGTGGGTCTAAGTCTGACCGGCATATTCTGTTCGCCGGCTTTCGGCTTCGCCGGCGTCGGATTTCCCATCCTTGCGATGAACGGCTTCGCAAAATTCTGGGG
>JBAQGU010001154.1:0-2328 GCA_049287975.1 Roseiarcus sp. | reverse complement strand
CCTCCAACGTCGGGATCGCGGCCATCAGCCCCTGGGCATAGGGGTGCAGAGGCTTCCGGACGACTTGGCCGACCTCGCCCATCTCGACGATGCGGCCCGCATACATCACGGCGACGCGGTCGGCCGTCTCGGCGATCACGCCCATGTCGTGGGTGATCAGCATCACCGCGGCGCCGTGCCTGCGCGTCAGATTCTTCAGAACCGCGATGATCTGCGCTTGCACCGAAACGTCGAGCGCGGTGGTCGGCTCGTCCGCGATGACCAGCGCCGGCTCGGCGCAGAGCGCGAGCGCGATGACGACGCGCTGGCGCATGCCGCCGGAGAATTCGTGGGGTCGCCGTCGATGCGCTTTTCCGGCGAGGGAATCCCCACCTCGCCGAGCCATGCGATGGCGCGCCCTCGCGCATGTCTTCGCGTCAGCGACGTATGCGCCAGGATCGTCTCGCTGAGCTGATCGCCGATCCGCAGCAGCGGATTGAGGCTGGTCAGCGGATCCTGGAAGATGATGCCGATCCGGCGCCCGCGTATCTCGCGCACCCGCGCCGGCGGCAGGTCGTCGATGCGCGCGCCGTCGAGCCTGATTTCGCCGCCGGCAATCCGGCCCGGCGGATCGAGCAGGCCGATGATCGCGAGCCCGGTGAGCGATTTGCCGGCGCCGGACTCCCCGACGACGCCGAGAATCTCGCCCGGAGCGATTTCGACCGAGATGCGGTCGAGGGCCACCAGCGGCCCCTTTCTCGTGGCGAATTCAACCCCGAGGTCGCGGACCGAGAGCAGCGCGCCGGTCATTTCAGCCTTGGATTGAGCGCATCGCGCAGCCAATCGCCGAGCAGATTCACCGCGAGGACGAGAACCGCCAGCGTGAGGCTCGGAAACGCCACGATCCACCATTCGCCCGAAAAAAGAAAGTTTTGGCCGATCCGAATCAACGTGCCGAGCGACGGCTGGGTCGCCGGCAGGCCGACGCCGAGGAAGGACAGCGTAGCCTCGGTGATGATGGCCAGAGCGAGGTTGATCGTCGCGATCACCAGCACCGGGCCCATCACGTTGGGCAGGATATGGGAGAAGAGGATGCGCGCATGCGAAAGCCCGATCAGCCGCGCGGCCAGCACGTAATCGCGGCTCTTCTCCACCATCGTGGAGGCGCGCACCGTGCGCGCATATTGCACCCAGAACGACAGGCCGATCGCGACGACGAGTACGCCGAACGCCGACTCGTCGCGGCTCGACGACTTCAACAGCGCGTGCGCGATGCCATCCAGCAACAGAGCTATGAGAATTGCGGGAAACGTCAGCTGCACGTCGGCGATCCGCATGATCAGCGAGTCTGTCCAGCCTCCGGCATATCCCGAAATCAGGCCGAGCCCGATGCCGATCGCGCCGCCGAGCAGGACGCCGCAGAAGCCGATCGCGAGCGACACGCGGAGCCCGTAGAGGATCGCCGACCAGATGTCGCGCCCCTGGTCGTCCGTGCCGAGCCAAAACCGCGGATCGCCACCCGCGATGAAGCTCGGCGGATCCAGCGAATCCGAGAGGAAATTGGTGGCGGGATTGAACGGGTCGGTCGGGGCGATCCACGGCGCGAACAGCGCGGCCAGGAAGAGAACGACGGTTATGACCCCGGCCGCGACGGTAACCTTCGACGACAGAAAACTCGCCAGGAGATCGCTGTCCTTCAAGCGCGCAATAAAACTCCGGGGAGGCGCGGACTCGGCGTTGGGCGGGGCGGCGATCTCGCTCATCTCAGCCTTGCGCGCGATGCAGATGGACCCGCAGCCGCGGGTCCACGGCGACGTAGAGGAGATCGACGACGAGATTGATGATCACGAACAGCAACGCGATCAACAAGAGGTAGGCCGCCATGATCGGAACGTCCGCGTTCTGAATCGATTGCAGGAAGAGCTGGCCCATGCCGGGCCAGGCGAACACCGTCTCGGTGATGATGGAGAAAGCGACGATCGAGCCGAGCCGCAGGCCGACGACGGTAATCACCGGCACCAGCGTATTTCTGAGCGCGTGGTGGAAATGCACCGCTCGCTCGGAAAGCCCCCGGGCCCGCGCGAACCTGATGTAGTCGGATCGCAGGACCTCGAGCATCGCGGCGCGGACCAGCCGCAGGATCAGCGTCATCTGGAACAGCGCGAGCGTGATGGCGGGCATGATCAGGGACTTCAGCCCGGAAACAGTGAGCAGGCCGGTCGTCCACCAGGAGCCTATGTGCACCACCTCTCCCCGGCCGAACGAGGGCAGCCAGCCCAGCAGCACCGAGAAGAGATAGATCAGCAAAATGCCGATCAGGAACGTCGGCAGCGATATGCCGACGAGCGA
>JBAQGU010001153.1:0-6395 GCA_049287975.1 Roseiarcus sp. | reverse complement strand
CTTGGCGGCGTAGCCGACGGCCACCGGCCGGCCTTTGAGCATTGGGTCGTCGCGCTGTTCGACCGACGCGTAAAACGCGTCCATGTCGACGTGAATGATTCTGCGGACTTGCGAATCGTCCATGATCGCGAGGATAGCAGATCTGGAACATTGAGAGAACGAAGGATTCGCGCATCAGTGTAGACGCGGTCGCTGACCGCGTCGGTTCCGCTTGGTCGGAACCGACCAAACGAGGCGCTGCGCGCCGGCCGCGCTCAGCGAGCGCGGCGACATTTCGCGCGCGCCCGCGTACCGCCGACCGCGGAGCAGCCCGCCCCGTCGGGGTTGCGAACGGGCGTAGTCTCATTCACGAAGGCGGGCGACCAAGCGCCCCCGGGCGCAACAGGAGATACCGTCATGCTGAAGCCGGACCAGATCGAATCCGCCGCCGGTTCGTTGGTCCGACAGAGATTGTCGTCGGCGCCCGTAGACCTTGCCGAAGATATGCGGCCGGCCGACGAAGTCGAGGCCTACGCCGTTCAGGCGGAGGTCAACCGGCGACTGAGCCAATCCGGGCTCGGTTTGCCGGTGGGTCACAAGATCGGCTGCACGACGCCGGTGATGCAAGCTTACCTTGGCATTTCCAATCCCTGCGCCGGCGAAATCTTCGCCGCGACGACAGTGCAAAGCCATGGACAGGTGAGCCGCGCCCGTTATCGCCGACTCGGCGTCGAATGCGAGATCGTCATCGGGCTCTCGCGCGATGTCGCGCCTGAGGAGGCCCCGTTCACCCGCGAGGGAATGGCGTCTTGGGTCGACGCCGTCATGGCCGGAATCGAGATTGTCGACGATCGCTACCGGGATTATCGGTCGCTCGGCGCCCCGACGCTGATCGCGGACAATTTCTTCAATGCCGGATGCGTTCTCGGCGAACCGATCAGGGACTGGCGCCGACTCGATCTCGAAGCGCTCGGGGGTCGCATGCTCATCAACGGTCGGGAAGTCGGTCGCGGCGCTGGCGGCATGATCCTTGGTCATCCCTTCGAGGCGCTGGCCTGGCTCGCCAACTCGCGTGCTGCCCGAGGCCTGGGTCTTCAGAGGGGCGCATTCGTATTTCTCGGAAGCCTCGTCGAGACCAAATATCCCAACCCAGGCGATTCGGTGCAGGTCGAGATAGAGGGGCTCGGCGCGCTCCTCGTCGAGGTGGCGGTTTAGGCTCCGGGGACGCGCTGACACGTCTCCCGCAGAATTGCCATGACAGGAAAAAATTCCCTGCTGGCAGGGAATTGGCAGGGAATTTTCTTCGAGACAGCGACTTGGGTGATTGTCCGGTACGGATCAATCCCCGGATCCAGTCCGGGGACGTACGTGACGAAAACTGAAAGCGCAGCGCTCACATGTCAAGCGAAGATCTTCGCCCGGCGAAGCCAATGTTTCGCTTACGAAGTGGAAAATTTCGCCTGCGAAACGGAAAATTTCGCTTGCGAAACATTTTCGTTTCGCATGCCCTCCGCTAAACCTTTGAAAACATTCTGGTTCTCAAGGCTGCAAAATTTTCGAGTTCGCGGTTTCCAATGTTATCAAAGCCTTGCGGGCCGATTTTGTTTCGCGCTTTTTCTCGGCCACGTTTTCCGGTCGTTGGGCGTAGGTTGGTCACGGAGTTTTTATTTACCGAACAATTCACACTACAATGGATTCAGCTTTTGGAAAACAAAATTCCGACCAGACAGAGTCGCAAGAAGATTCAGATCGATCGAACGCCGCTCGAGTCCGGAGCCTGTTTCAACTCGCGTCCTATGGCGCAAGCGAATCCCTCTTGACAGCGTCGCGGTTTTCGCGTTTAGTTCGTTCTATGGACGAACTAAGCGATCACCCGGCACGCGCCAAGCGGTTCACCCGACGCATGGTCGCCGAGGCGCTATTGCACAATGCGCCGGTCTCGCGTGCGGATTTGGCGCGAACCACCGGGCTTTCCAAGCAGACCATGTCCTTGGTGATCGCCGACCTCGAGCGGGCCGGTTGGGTGCGGGCGGTCGGCATCGCCACCGGGGGGATAGGCCGTAACGCCGTCAATTATGAAGTCGCCAGGAATGCTGCCTATTCTCTAGGGGTCGATGTCGGGGGAACCAAAGTCGTCGCGGCCATCGCCGATCTCCTGGGGAAGATTGTCGCGGAAGCCGCGGAGCCGACCGATCCGCGCGGCGGGCGGCATGTCCTGCGGCAAATTCGAAACCTCTCTGACCGGCTCGCGCTCGAAAAGGGCCTGGACGCCTCGCGCATCCAAAGCGTCGTCGTGGGAACGCCTGGAGTCGTCGATCCCGCCACCGGCGCACTCTCCCTCATTCCCAACATCAGCGGACTGTCGGAACTCAGCGTCACCCGCACGCTCGCCGAACACTACGACCAGGAAGTCGCGGTCGAAAACGACGTCAATCTCGCCGTGCTCGGGGAAGCCTGGCAGGGCTGCGCGCTAGGCTGCCAGAACGCGGCGTTTCTCGCTCTCGGCACGGGCGTCGGCCTGGGAATGATCATCAACGGCAAACTCGTCCGCGGCAGCGCGGGCGCTGCCGGCGAAATCGCATATTTGCCGATCGGAGCGGAAACCCGTTCCTCGGACGCGCTCGCCGTCGGCGCCTTCGAACTCGAGGTCGGCGCCGCCGGCATATTGCGTCGCTACCGCGCGATCGGCAGCAAACCGGTCGCGACCGTCCAGGACGTGTTCGCCGCGCTCGCCGCGGGGGACGAGGCCGCGAGCCTCGTGCTCGATGCGACGGCGGAGACGATCGCGCTCGCGATCGCGGCGCTGCAATCGATCCTCGATGCCGAACTCGTGATTCTGGGTGGCGGGATCGGAATCCGCCCGGAACTGGTGATGCGGGTGCAAAGGCGAATGAGGGCGGTCTTTGCCCGCGAAGTCACGATCCGCGCCAGCGCGCTCGGCGCGAGGGCGACCCTCGTCGGGGCCGTGTCGCTGGCCGTCCGTCGCCTGCACAGCGATCAATTCGGCATTTCCGACGCGTTTAGCGAGGTGACTTTTCCGGCGGCGAAGCGCGCGAGGGCGGCGGAGTGACTTTTGACCCAGCGCTGATCGAGCGCCTGAAGGGCGCTCTCGACACCGCCGGCGCCCTCGCTCTCTTCCGACGCGCGATTGCCGCCCCGAGCGTGACCGGCGCCGAAGCCGCATTCGCAGCGCTGCTCGCGGACGAATTGACCACGCTCGGCGCCGAAGAGGTGACCGTGACGGATTTTGCGCCGGGCCGACCCAACGTCCGCGGCCTCTTGCGAGGCGCGGCGGCCGGACCGCGGGTTTTGCTCACCGGGCACACCGACACTGTCCACGTGCGCGGCTGGGCGGAACGATGGGTCGCGACCGAGCGCGAGAATCCTTATTGCGGCGCGCTCGTCGACGGGGCGATCTGGGGGCGCGGCTCGGGCGATCTGAAGGCCGGCATCTGCGCCGCGATCTCCGCCGCCCGTCTTCTTCGAGACGCGGGAGTCCCCCTGGCCGGCGAGATTCTGTTCGCTTTCGTCGGCGACGAAGAGAGCGGCGAGCCAGGCAGCGGTGTCAGCGCCGGCATGAAGGCGCTGGTCGCGGACATCGCGGCGGGCAGGGCGCCACGCCCCGATATGGCGATCTATGTCGAGCCGACCCAGCTCGAGATCTATGCCGCCCAGATGGGGTTTCTGATCTGCGAGATCGCGGTGACCGGCCGCTCCGCCTATTTTGGCGTTCCCGAGCTCGGGGTCGATGCGCTGAAGGCGTCACATGCCATACTCTCCGCGCTGTTCGCGCATTCCGCCACGCTCGAGGCGCGTTTCCCGCATCCTCTCGTCGGTCGTCCGTTCGTTCTCGTCACCGCGCTGAGCGGCGACGGATATATCGCGGTGCCGGGCGAATGCCGGATCAGTCTGATCCTGAAACTCACGCCGGGCGAAAGCCTCGATGAGGCCGTGCGCGGGCTCGAGCAAGCCGTTCGCGGCGCGCCGATCGATCCCGCGATCGCCATCGCGTTCGAATATCCCGCCGGGCGCGACCATCGGTTTGGCGGCACGCCGACCGAGACATCGCCGAGCCTGCCATTCGTGCGTCTGCTCGCCGAATCCATCAAGGCTGTTCTACCGGACCGCGGCGAGATCGAGGGCGCGCCTTACTGGTCCGAGGCGCCATTCCTGATCGATCAATTGGGCGTGCCGACCGTCTATTGCGCGCCGGGAGACATACGCAACTGCCATACGCTCGAGGAGCGCGTCGAGCTGCAGGAATACTTCGACGGCATCGTCGCCTTCGCAACCTTCCTGGCGCGCATCGGGGAACTCGAACGTCCTGGGATTCAACCGGCCGGAATCAACGGCCGCAACCTGAGAGGAAGCCAACAATGATCATCAACCGGACGGTCGCTGCGCTCGCCCTGAGCGCCGCTCTGGCGGCGACAATGCCGGCATTCGCCGGCGAAACGGTCGGCCCTGACGGAGAGAAGGCGACGCCGACGAGCGAGTTGACGCTGACCGACGCCGAAGCGGCCAAACTGAAGGAAGGCAAGTTCACCGCCGCGCTGCTCTGGCACACCTCGTCTGATTTCGTGAACGCCGTCACCGCGGGCGCCAAAGACGAATTCGCGCGGCTCGGCATGACCGTCGTCGCCCAGACCGACGCCGGCTTCGACGCCGCCAAACAGAAGAGCGACGTCGAGACGATCCTCGCCAAGAAGCCCAGCGCGATCCTGGCCCTGCCGCTCGATCCCGTCACCTCCGCCGAAGCGTTCAAGCCCGCCGTCGCCTCGGGCGTGAAGATCGTGCTGCTTTCCAACAAGCCCAAGGACTTCGTTCAGGGCAAAGACTATGTGACCATCGTCACCGACGATCTCTTTCAGATGGGCAAACATGCCGCCGATGCCCTGGCGGCTTCGATCGGCAAGAAGGGCAAGATCGCCTGGATCTATCATGACGCGCAATATTACGTGACCAACCAGCGCGACAACGCCTTCAAGTCGACGATCGAGTCCGATTATCCCGACATCAGGATCGTCGCCAAGCAGGGCATCACCGATCCGGCGCGCGCAGAGGAAATCGGCAACGCGCTGCTGCTAAAGAATCCAGATCTCGACGGCATTTATGTCACATGGTCCGAACCCGCCGAAGGCGTGCTCGCCGCGCTGCGCTCGGCTGGGAACACGAAGACCAAGATCGTGACGCTCGACCTCTCGGAGCCGATCGCGCTCGACATGGTGAAGGGCGGCAACGTGACCGCGATCGTCGCCGACCAGGCCTATGAGCTCGGCCGCGCGATGGCGACGGCCGCCGGCTATGGTCTGTTGGGGAAAGCGGCTCCCCCCTTCGTGGTCGCCCCGGTTCTGACAGTCACCAAGGCCAATGTCGCCCAGGGCTGGCAAGAATCGCTGCACCGCGACGCCCCTAAATCGGTGCTCGACGCGCTGAAATAGGACGAGGGGTGGCGCCGCCAGGCGTCGGAGTGGAGCGACTGGGAGAGAGTTTTGCTCACTGCGAGTACGCACCGGCCTTCGGCCGACCCTGATGGATGAATCGATGGCTCTCACCGTCATGGCCGGACTTGTTCCGGCCATCCACGTCGTCCAACCACACCGTAGTTTCAAATATCGGCTCCCGATTGGCTAAGGCGAGGCCGCTCAACAAATGAACCAACTCGCGGTAATCCGGGTGGGAGCCGACGATCGAACGCGAGTCGCGCTTTATCAACGTGTGTCATGCTCGCGAACGCGAGCATCCAGAACACCACGACGCTCCAAGGCTTGCCGCTTGCGCCGCTTTCCTCGCCGCTTCGTCGTGTCCCCACGGCTGGATCGCCGCTTTCGCGGGGATGACACGGGAGACGCAGGAGTTGTTTCGCGGCGTCCCCTGAGCATTGGGGCCGCTTGCAATCTGAACCACGTGGATGGTCGGGACAAGCCCGGCCATGACGGGAAAATGACATGGAAATCAGCGACTAAGCTTTTTGTTTCTCGTTAGCGAAATCAATGATTGGTTTTGAAACACGCGTGACGGCCCGACCCCTCATCCGGCCCAAACCCCGTCGAAGACGGGCGTCTTCGACGCCCTATGGGGCCATCTTCTCCCGCAGGGGGAGAAGGGGTTCCTCCCGTTGACTGCTGCTGACCCGCCATGCCGACGTTTCTGAAGGATGCCGATCCCAGCCGATATGTGATCTACGTCGGCTTTCTCGCGATCTTCGTCGTCTTCTCCATCGTTCTGCGCGACGACGGATTCGCCACGGCGTCCAATCTCCTGAACATCGTGCAGCAGACCGCGCCCGTGACCGTGATGGCCGTCGGGATGGTGTTCGTCCTGACCGCGGGTGAGATCGATCTTTCCATCGGCTCCATCGTGGCGATTGCCGCGCTACTGGCCGCCGTCGTGCTTCGCGACTGGCCGTGGCCAGT
>JBAQGU010001152.1:0-2145 GCA_049287975.1 Roseiarcus sp. | reverse complement strand
CGCTCATTGAGCGCGGCCGTCACACAGCGCCTCATTCTCGGAGCGCCAATATTCTCTTGAGCTCTTGAAATCGCTGGCTAAAGGGGGCGATTTGCAGATGGTGGGCGCTAGAGGGATTGAACCTCTGACCCCTTCCATGTCAAGGAAGTGCTCTACCGCTGAGCTAAGCGCCCGACTTCGCAAGACCCTGTGAAGGGCGGCGAGTGGGCGCGGTATAGACAATCGCCCTCCCGTGCGCAACGACGAATTCGGACGCGGGCGCATTCTCGTTCCGTCGGAGTTCGAGCGCGGCTATGAGCCCTGAAGTGACATTACGCCGCGCCGTTCGGGCCGACATCGCGGCGATCATGGCGATCGAGCGCCGGCCGGGTTTCGAATCCCTCATCAGCCGGTCCAGCCTCGCCGAACACGAGGCGATGCTGGCCTCCCCCGAATACGCTTATTTCGTCGGCCTCGACGCCCGAGACGCCGTCGTCGCTTTCGCGATCCTGTGCGATCTCGAGGATCGTTACGGCAATCTCTATCTCAAACGGATCGCCGTCTTCGAGCCCGGCGCGGGCGTCGGCTTCGCGTTCATGACGGCGCTCGCGAACTGGGCGTTCCGGGAGACCGCCGCGCACCGCTTCTGGCTCAGCACTTTCAACAGCAACGCGAGGGCGCAACGCGTCTATGAAAAGCTGGGCTTCAGCCGCGATGGCGTGTTGCGCGAGGCCTATCTCGGCACGGACGGGCGACGGCGGGATCTGACGCTGATGGCGTTGCTTCGGCCCGAGTGGGAGGCCCGGACCGCGGCCGCGCCGCAGGATCTCGTCGAGGGAGACGCCCCCTTGCCTTCGCGTCGAACCCCAGGCGACGTCAGCGGACAAAGGATGTGAAGAACGGGGAGGGGAATCCCCTTTCAGCTCATATGCGGCCCGGGACCCTCGGCGGCCTCGAGCACGGCCGCGCGCCATTCGCGCTTGATCGGCAGGATCGGCGGCATCGGCGCGGTTTCGGGCAGCGACGTCGCAGGCGCGATCGACTCGATGTTTTCGGTCTGCGACGCCCTGCGCATGAAGGCATTGTAGATCGCCCATTGCGTGCGATGACGTTTGCCGCGCAACGGGAAGCGGCTGGCGATCGACGGTATCGAATAGAATTTTCTATAGGCGTGGTCGAGGCCGATACGCAGTTCGTCCGGCGCCATCTGCGCCGGCAGGTAGACGACGTGGCCCTGGTCGTACATCGTCCAGTCGAACGAGACGATGCGGTTCTCCCGCTTCATCTCGTACCAGGTGAGAGTGCCGGGGTAGGGGGTGAGCGCGGAAAAGGCGCAGGCGTCGAAGCCGGCGTTGATATTGAAGTTGACGGTGTTGTCGAAGACCGAAGTATCGTCGCCGTCGAAGCCGAACATGAACAGGCCGAACACCATGATCCCGTAGGAATGGACCTTCTCCACCAGCGCGGCGAAGGTTTCCGGCCGGTTGACATGCTTGTGGACGCTCTGCAGCGTCGAACGCGAGATCGACTCGAAACCGATGCTCAGCATCGTGCAGCCGCTTTCGGCGGCGAGTTCGAGCATGCGGTCGTCCTGCGCGAGCTTGGAGGTGACGCCGGCCTGCCACTGGATGCCGCGGCCCTTCAACGCGCGCATGACCTCCTTGGGACGCTCCGGCGTGCCGAAGAAGTCAGCGTCGTTGATCGAGATCGTGCGCGAACCGCAATGCTCCATCTCCTCGATCACTTCGTCCACTGGCCGATAGCGGAATTTGAGACCGTTCATCAGCGGTTCGGCGCAGAAGGTGCAGCCTTGATGACAGCCCCGCGAGGTCTGTACGAATGTCTTATTCACGTATCGGTGCTTCTTGAGGAGGTCGTAGCGCGGCATCGCCATTCCCTCCATCGGATGCAGTTTGTGCGACTTGTAGGTTCCCTTCATCGAACCCTGCCTCAGATCGTCGAGCAGCTTGTCCATCACCAACTCGACTTCGCCAATCACCACGGCGTCGGCATGCTTCAGCGCTTCCTGCGGCATGAAGCTCGGGTGCACGCCGCCCATGACGACCGGCACGCCTTTGGCGCGGAACTGGTCGGCGATTTCATAGCCGCGATTGACGTAACTGGTCATCGCGGAAATCCCCACCAGGTCTGTCTGCAAATCGAAGT
>JBAQGU010001151.1:0-4851 GCA_049287975.1 Roseiarcus sp. | reverse complement strand
CCTGCGGACTGGTCAACGGACTGGTGGCGCAGGTCATCAAGATTCCCGTCGTCGTGATGACCCTCGCGACGCTCGGCATCTACCGGGCGATTGCGCTCGCATTGGCCAACGGTTCGCCGGTAGGCGGCCTGCCGGCGAACGCGTTCTTCTTCGACTGGTTCGGCCAGGGGGCGGTCGCGCAGGTCCCCCACATCACGATCCTCTTCCTGATCGTCGCGCTGATCGCCGAGATCGTTCTGCGCTGGACCTCGTCAGGCTTCCGCCTGCTGGCGATCGGCAGCAATCCGCAGGCCGCCCGTCTGGTCGGCTTCCACGCCGAGCGCACCCGGGTGCTGCTGCTGGCTTTTTCCGGCTTCATCGCGGGCTTGTCGGGCGTCTGCTCCGTCGCCTACCTCGACACCGCGAGCCCGACCGCCGGAACGGGCTACGAGCTCAGCGTGCTTGCCGCCGTGATCATCGGCGGCGTCAAGCTGACCGGCGGCCGCGGCTCGATCCTCGGCGTCTTGCTCGGCATCATTCTCGTAGCGATGACTCAGAATGGCCTCAACCTTCTCGGGATCTCGCCCTACGCCTTCAAGATGATCGTCGGCGTCATCATCCTCGTCGCGATAACCTTGTCGAGCGAGGGCGTCGGAAAGCTCATCGGATCCTGGCGCGGCGCGCCAATGCGGCAGAGGACAGCGCAATGACCACCCAGACCCTCTCGCGCGACGAGGCGCGTGGCCTGAGCCGCCTGGTCGATCCTGAAATCATCGGTCTGCTGGCGTTGCTGCTGTTCGTCTGTGTCGTTTTCGGCGCGACGTCCGGAAAATTCCTGAGCGCCACGACCTTCACGTCGATCGCCTTCCAGCTGCCCGAGCTCGGCCTGCTGACGCTGGCGATGCTGATGCCGATCATCTCGGGGGGCTTCAATCTCGCCATCACCTTCACGGCGAACCTTTCCGGCCTTGCGATGGCCGCGGTCCTGCATGTGTTCGGCGGCGTCGACGCCGGACCTCTGGCGATCCTGCTCGGGATCGTCGCGGCCCTGGCGACGGGCTCGGCGGTCGGTTGGCTCATGGGCGCCATCATCGCGACGACCGGCGCCCATCCGATTCTGGTGTCGCTGTCGATGATGATTTTCGTGCGCGGCTTGGGCGAGTTTCTGACGCGCGGCGGCGACATATCCGGCACGCCCGACGCGGTGCAAGCCATCGGGCAGGGAACGGTCCTTGGCGTTCCCGCGCCCATGATCGTCTTCGCTGGAGCCGTGCTGCTCTGGTATGTCGTCATGTCTCGCACGCGCCTCGGCTTCGCCACGCGGATGATCGGCTCCAATCTCGAAGCGACGCGCTATTCGGGTGTGCCGACGCGCCGGTCGTTGACGCTGATCTACACCCTCTCCGGGCTCATGTGCGGTCTCGCCGGGATCGTGATGCTCGCCCGATTCAACTCGGTGCGCGTCGGCCATGGCGAAGCTTATGTGCTCATCACCGTGCTGGCCTGCTTTCTCGGTGGCGTGGACCCGTTCGGCGGCTTCGGCCGTGTGTTGCCGGTCGCGATTGCTCTGGTGATTCTACAGGTCATCGCGTCGGGACTGAATTTGCTCGGCGCCAACCAGCACCTTGCGACCGCGCTCTGGGGCGGCTTCTTGCTGCTCATTATGGTCGTGCGCTCGATCTGGGCGAGCCGTTTCCTACAACACATGTTTGGGAAGCGCTGACGCGGCGCAGAGAAACACAGCTGTTCCATTGGCAAGAGAGGATCGACATGAATAAGCTCGGCGTTCACGCTTTCGTTTGGACGAAAGGTTGGAGCAACGAAGAATGCGCCCGCGCGATCGGGAGCTCGGCAGAGGTTGGATACGACCTTATCGAAATCACGGCTCTCGATCCCAGGACGATTGACGTCGATTTCACCCGCCGCCAGCTCGAGAAGGCGGGAATTGGCGTCACAGCCTCGCTCGGCCTCGAAGCGGATGAGGACATTTCCAGCAACAATCGCGAGAACGAGAAGCGTGGGCAGGCGAAGCTGGAGCGGGCTGTCGGCATGGCGCGCGACGTCGGCGCGACGCATATCTGCGGCATTCTGGAATCCGCGTTTCAAAAATACAAAGTTCCCACGACGCCGGAAGGCGTGAAGCGCTCAGCGGAGGTGCTGCAACGCGTGGCGGAAATCGCGGCGCGAAGCAACATCATGCTCGGTCTCGAGGTCGTGAATCGCTACGAGTCCAACGTGCTCAACACGGCGTCGCAGGCGGTTGAAATGTGCAAGCGGATCGGCGCGCCGAATGTGAAGGCTCATCTTGACGTCTATCATATGAACATTGAGGAATCCGACATCCAGCAAGCCATTCTGGAGACCGGCGACTATCTAGGCTATTTCCACACCGGCGATTCCCATCGCGGCTACATGGGCTCGGGGTCGATCGATCTCGCGGGCGTGTTCCGGGCGCTGGTGAAGTCGGGCTACAAGGGACCGATCACCTTCGAGTCCTTCTCGTCCCGCGTCGTCGGACAGCCGCTCGAAGGCATTCTCGGCATCTGGCGCAACCTCTGGGAGGACAGCCGCGACCTTGCCGAGCACGCTCTGATGTACACCAAGGCCCAACTCAAGGCGGCGCAGGAGGCGCAGAAGCAGGCCGAGCGGAGCCGCCTGCCGTGGCCCGTCGAGACGCCGGCGGCCGACCGCGTCAAATCCAATGGGTGATGCTCCGGTTCCGATCAAGCCGCGCGCTGGTCCTTCGAAGGCTCCGCGGCGCGCAGCCTGTTCGCGACGTCCGCCCTGACCTTCTGGATCGCCTCCTCCTTGACCGGCCCAAACCCGCGAATTTCCATCGGCGCCTCCGCTATCGCCAGCAGCGCTCGCGGCTCCTCGTCGCGGAGCCGAACAATCAAGGTCTCCAGCAACCCCTCATACCAGCCGATCAGCTCGCGCTCCGCGCGTCGTTCCGCCGAATAGCCGAAGAGATCGAAAACCCCGCCGCGCAGGCGCCGCATGCGCGCGAGCGCTCGCATCGGCGTCTGGATCCATGGGCCGAAGCGCCGCTTCAAGGGCCGGCCCCGCGCATCCCGGCCCGCCGCGAGGAACGGCGGGGCGAGGTGATAGGCGACCTTGAAATCGCCCTCGAAATTCTCGCGCAGTTCATCGAGGAATCCCCTCTCCATGTGCAGCCGGGCCACTTCGTATTCATCTTTGTAGGACATCAGCTTGAACAGCGCGCGCGCAGCCGCCCCGGCGAGCGCTTCGGAGCCATGAGGTTTTTCCGCTTCGCGCAAGCGTTCGATCATGGCGCGATAGCGGCGCGCCCAGGCCTCGTCCTGGTAGTCCGTCAGGAACGCGACGCGGCGAGTGATGATCTCCTCCAACGTTTCCTCGGGCCTCGCTTCCGCCGCGCGGGCGAAATCGGGCTCGGCCGCAGCTAGACGCCCGGCGGCGAAGGCGTCGATGTTCTTGTCGACTTCGACCCCGTTCAGCTCGATTGCCCGCATCAAGGCCTCGAGACCCGTCGGTACGAGGCCCTTCTGCCAGGCAAAACCCAGCATCATCATGTTGGCGAACACCGCGTCGCCGAGCAGGCGCTCAGCGAGCGCGTTGGCGTCGAACGCCGACAAGTCGGCGTCGCCGACGACGCGCCCGATCGCTGCGAGGCGCGCCTTCGCCGCGAGATCGGCGTCGCGAAAGCGCACGACGTCGCCGGTCGGCATCTCCGCCGAATTGACCACCGCCTTCATCCCGCGCCGATAGGCGCTCGACGCCTTGGGCGAGGACGACACCACGATGTCGCAACCGATCAGCGCGTCCGCCGATCCCTGGTCGATGCGCACCTGGTTGACGGCTTCGGGACGGTCGCCGATCCGGACGTAGCTCAGCACCGATCCGAATTTCTGCGCGAAGCCGGTGAAGTCGAGCACGGTGACGCCGCGGCCCTCGAGATGCGCGGCCATCGCGACCACCGCCCCTATCGTGATCACGCCCGTGCCACCTACGCCGGTCACCAGGAGATCATAGGGCTTCGCAAGCGAAGGCGGAGCGGGCTCGGGCAAGCGGCGCGCGCGTTCGGCCAATCCCGCGGCCCGCGCCTTCTTGCGCCGGGTCGCGCCCTCGACAGTCACGAAGCTCGGACAGAAACCGTTCAGGCACGAAAAATCCTTGTTGCAACTCGACAGGTTGATTTTTCGCTTGCGGCCAAATGAGGTTTCCTTCGGCTCGACGCTGAGGCAATTGGATTCGCGCGAACAGTCGCCGCAGCCCTCGCAGACGAGATCGTTGATGAACGCGAAACGCTTGGGATCCTCCAGCGTCCCGCGCTTGCGCCGCCGGCGCTTTTCGGTGGCGCACGCCTGCTCGTAGATCAGCACGGAAACGCCGGGACCTTGGCGAATCTCGCGCTGCACCGAATCGAGCTGGCTACGATCGTGCAGCGTCACGCCGGCGGGAAAATCGGCCAGGGAAAACTTGGCGGGATCGTCGGAGACCAGCGCGATGCGCGCGACGCCTTCCGCGCGCACCTCATGGGCGATCGCCGCCACGCTGATCGGGCCGTCGACGGGCTGGCCGCCCGTCATCGCGACGGCGTCGTTGTAGAGAATCTTGTAGGTGATGTTGGTCTTCGCCGCGATCGCCTGCCGTATCGCCATCGAGCCGGAATGGTAATAGGTGCCCTCGCCGAGGTTCTGGAAGATATGGTGGTTGCCGGTGAATTTGGACGAGGCGATCCAGTTGACGCCTTCTCCGCCCATCTGGATCAGCGAAGAGGTCTCGCGATCCATCCACGTCGCCATGACATGGCAGCCGATTCCCGCCATCGCCTTGGAGCCCTCCGGCAGCTTGGTCGAAGTGTTGTGCGGGCAGCCCGAGCAGAAATAAGGC
>JBAQGU010001150.1:0-6584 GCA_049287975.1 Roseiarcus sp. | reverse complement strand
CGCTTGTGCCGACCCGACGCTTTCGGAAATTCCAGCGAAGGGCGGTCGGAGTCGAAAATCGTCTGGGCATGGCTCAGAGTGATCCTCTGGATCGTGCTTTCGCCGATCTCGAACCCGTAATGCTCGCGCAATTTCAACTGGACCAGGGCGAAGGGATCGTCCGCCGCGAAATCCGTGATCGCCCATTGCAAAGGCCGCGGACCATCCGCGAGGACTGACCTTCGCGCCGAGAACAAAGGGGCGCACGCGGTTGTTTTCGAGCCTATATTGCGGCTCTGGGACCGTGATCTCGCGAATTTCGTATGCCAGTGAGCTTTTTTTACCATGGCGACGCATCCCGGCTCGGTCGCGAACTTCCCGCTCCGTCGCCGCGACCCGCTCGTTCGCCCAATCCTGCAACGCCTCGCGGCCCAAAAGCCGCATCTCATCGACGAGCCGCTCTTCGGCCGCGTCCGCCTCCCCGAGGTCTCCGTCCAAGTTCCCCACAGGCCCACTATTGACGCCAATCTGTCGCGAAAACTCGGATGGGATTGAAAAAACGCCAAAAGCGCTTCGTCGTAGTTTCACCGCCGTTATAAGTCGAATCCCCTCGATTGCCGAATCGCCAGATTACTCCCCACAAGGTCGAATCGCACCCGTCAAGGTTTGGCGAGCGCCTCCGCCGCCTCGAGCAACCCGTCGAAATGCGAGATCACCCGATCGGGCCCGAGTTCGCTCACGGGAACGTCGGTATAGCCGAAATCGACCGCGATGACGGAAGTTCCCGCCGCCCGCGCGGTTCGGATGTCGGTCACCGAATCGCCGACCATGATCGCGCGGCCGACACCGCCTCCAACCTTCAGGATCGTCTCGACGAGCGGCCGGGGATCTGGCTTGGCGGCGCCGAACGTGTCCTGCCCGCAGACGAACTGGAACCTGTCCGCGACGCCGAGCGCGCTCAGCAGCAGGCGTGCGGAATGTTCGAGCTTGTTGGTGCAGACGGCCAGCCGCCAGCCCGCCGCCACGCACGCGTCGAGACAGGCCTCGACCCCCGGAAACAGCCACGAATGGTCGGCGATATGGGCGTTGTAGTGCGTCAGGAACCTGCCGAATAGAGCGTCCAGCTTCGCCTGCGTCAATTCCCGCCCGGCCCGCGCGTAGCCGCGTTGGATCAGCGCCCGCGCGCCCGCGCCGAGCAGGGATCGCGCGGCAGAAATGGGAACCGCATCGACGCCTTCGCCCTCGAGCACGAAGTTGAGCGTGCCGATCAAGTCTCCCGCCGTCTCCGCCAGAGTGCCGTCGAGGTCGAAGACCAGCGTCCAAACTTCGTTCATCTCGTTTTCGCCAAGATCCGGCCTAGCCGTTCCAGAAGTCCGGCTCGGCCGGCGCCAAGCTGCCTCCCAGCCGCAGCGGGGCGATTTTTTTCGCAAGCCCGTCCGCGCCGGTCTCGACGGCGACGCCGCAGAGCGTGGCCGCGCCCATAGCGGGTTCGAGGCGGCCGGAGGGTATTTTCCTGACGAAACGGCGAAGCGGCTCGTCCTTCTCCATCCCGATGACGGATTCATAATCCCCGGTCATGCCCACATCGGTGATGAAGCCGGCGCCCCGGCTCAGGATGCGCGCGTCCGCGGTCGGCGTGTGCGTGTGCGTGCCCACGCAAAGGCTGACGCGGCCGTCGACGAAATAGCCGAACGCCTGCTTCTCGCTGGTCGCCTCCGCGTGAAAGTCGACGATCGCCGCGTCGCAACCGACGCCCAACGGGCAGGCTGCGAGCTCGCCTTCGATGCGTGCGAAGGGATCGTCGAGCGCATCCAGGAAGAGGCGGCCCATCATGTTGACGACCAGCACTTTCCCGCCATTGGCAGCTTCGATCAGGTTCGCGCCTCGCCCCGGTGCACCTTTGGGGTAGTTTGCAGGACGGATCAGTCGGGGTTGCCGCTCGATGAAGACCAGCGCTTCCTTCTGGTCGAATGCGTGGTTGCCGAGCGTGACCGCGTCGGCGCCCGCGGCGAGGAAATCCTCGCAGATCGCCTCGGTGATGCCGAATCCGCCAGCGGCGTTCTCGCCGTTGACGACGACGAAATCGAGCTTCCAGCGCGCCCGCAAGTTCGGCAGATGCTCCAGCAGGACGGCGCGTCCCGCTCGCCCCACGATGTCGCCGATGAACAAGAGGCGCATCAGCCGAAGTCCTGGGCGTCGATCAGTTCGCTTTCCGTCAGGATGAAGTCGAGGCGCTGATCGTGCGGTTCGTCCGGGACAGCCTCCACCTCGCAGACCGAATAAGCGACGCCGACCGCATGAATCGGCCCGCGGGCGCGCAGGCCAGCGAGCGTGCGGTCGTAGTGCCCCGCGCCGTAGCCGATGCGATGGCCGCGCCGGTCGAACGCCGCCAGCGGCGTGAAAAGCAGGTCCGGCGCGACATCGCCGGCTTCCGGCGGCGGCTCGGGAATATTCATCGGACCGGGAAACGTCGCCTCGCCCGGGCGCCATCGACGGAAAGTGAGCGGTTGCCCGCGTGCAGTGACGGGCAACGCCGTCGTGAATCCTTCATCGGCGAGGGCCCGCAGCAACGCGAGCGCGTCCGGCTCGTCGCCGACGGGATAGAAGGCCGAGACGACGCCGGGATTCCAAAGCCGCGCGAGCCGCATGCCTTCGTCGACGAGGCGAGCAGAAAATGCCCGGCGCACCCCCGCGTCGAGCGCCCGGCGACGCGAGAGCGCGCCTCGGCGCAAATCGGCCTTGGGATCGGCGAGGGTCGTCATCTAATCGTTTGCAACCCTCGAAGCATCGAGCGCGGAGCCGAGAAAGCCGTTGGACGGAGATCCCGGGCGCCTACGTAAGTAGGTGGGAACCGTGTGCCCAAGCCCACGGGCGAGGACAGGGACAGCCCCCATGGGGATCGTACGGCCCCGAGGAATATGGTCCTGACGCGCCCCCCAGCTCCGCGACGCTGTATTTAGGCTCGCGCGAGCGAAAAGGCTAGGGGCGGATGAATCGCGGCGGCGGTCGGCCGGACGGGAAGGTGAATGCGTCTTGCGATGCCGGGATCTGACGAGCGCGCAACCTCTCTCACAGAGGCGATCGAGATGTCTAGAGGGTCGCGGTAACCCTTTGTAAACGACGCGCCAAATCACCCCTGGCTATTCTCCTGCAATGGCTGATCGTACTTAGGCGCCGCCGCGCTCTAGGAGTGAACCCAAATTCAGGAGGCGAGTTTTGGACAACGAAATCGACGATTTTTCTGGCGACAACGATCGCCGCAATAAAGATCGCAAGATCCAGAACATTCGCGCCTGGGCCGATCCCGGCGGCGTATTGCCCGTGGTCGACTGCCAGATCCTCGACATTTCCGACGGCGGCGCCCAGGTGAGGCCTGTGAAAATAGATGTCGAGATGCCCGACGCCTTCACATTGCAGATCGATGCTTCGCGCAGTCTCGGGGAAGTCAACGTGGTCTGGCGAGGCGAGCGGTCGGTCGGCGTCAAATTCGCCAATCCGAGGTCGAGACGCTGAGCAGGCTCGAGCCGCGGCGTTTCTCCGCTTCGGCCGCGTGTCGCCGCAGCACACGCTCGGTCTCTGTCTGATATTCGCCCTCGACTGCGTCTTCTTTGAACCACGCCAAGCACGCGTCATCGCGAAAGCGCGTATCCAGCCGTGGGCGGCGTTAGCCCGGAGGCGGTCGCAAGCGCCGCGAAGGTCGCGAGCGAGACAGGGTCGGGGCGTCCTGGATCCTCGCGTTCGCGAGCATGCCCCCCCATTGTATATAAATATCGTCAACTGCATCGTCGATAAAGGCCGAGCGGCATCGCCCGCCGGGTTGCGGCCTCGCGCCGAGGAAACTATGGTGCGCCGCTTTCTTGCCGAAAGCGAAACCCGGGAACCCCTGTCATGGCCTTCATCGCCGACGTTCTTTCGCGCGTAAAACCCTCCGCGACCATCGCGGTGACGCAGAAGGCGCGCGATCTCAAAGCCAAAGGGCGCGATGTGATTTCGCTTTCGGTCGGCGAGCCGGATTTCGACACGCCCGACAACGTCAAGCAGGCCGCGATCGAGGCGATCCGCAGGGGCGAGACCAAGTATCCGCCCGTGCTCGGCATCCCGCCGCTGCGCGAGGCGATCGCGGCCAAGTTCAGGCGTGAGAACGGGCTCGACTACAAGGCGAGCGACACGATCGTCGCGACCGGCGGCAAGCAGATCCTGTACAACGCGTTCCTCGTTACGATGAACAAGGGCGACGAGGTGATCATCCCCGCGCCCTATTGGGTCAGCTATCCCGAAATGGTGCTGATCAACGGCGGCGAGCCGGTGATCGTGCAGACGACCTTCGCGAACGAATTCAAGTTGCAGGCCGAAGACCTCGAGCGCGCGATTACGCCACGCACCAAGTGGATCGTGCTCAACTCGCCCTCGAACCCGTCGGGCGCGGCCTATACGCGCGAGGAGTTGAAGGCGCTGACGGACGTGCTGATGCAGCATCCCCATGTCTGGGTGCTGACCGACGACATCTACGAGCATCTCGTCTATGGCGATTTCGTCTTCACGACGCCTGCGCAGGTCGAGCCCGGCCTGTACGAGCGCACGCTGACGATGAACGGCGTCTCCAAGTCCTATGCGATGACCGGCTGGCGCATCGGCTACGCCGCGGGCCCGGCGCCATTGATCAAGGCGATGGACATGGTGCAGGGCCAGCAGACCTCCGGCGCCTGCACGATCGCGCAATGGGCGGCGGTCGAGGCGCTCAACGGCCCGCAGGACCTCGTCCCGGTGCGCCGCAAGGCATTCGAGGAGCGGCGAGACCTCGTCGTGTCCATGCTGAATCAGGCACAGGGCCTGAAGTGTCCGAGCCCCGAGGGCGCATTCTACGTCTACCCCTCCTGCGCAGGCGCGATCGGCCGGAAAGCTCCGTCGGGCAAGCGAATCGAAACCGACGAGGATTTCGTCGCCGAATTGCTGGAGGACGAAGGCGTCGCGGCAGTGCAGGGTTCGGCCTTTGGGCTGGGACCGAATTTCCGCGTGTCCTACGCGACCTCGCTCGGGACGCTCGAGGAAGCCTGCCACAAGATCCAACGCTTTACCGCCTCGTTGCGGTGAAGGGGGCAGTTCGCGAGCGGTCTGTAGACGCGGTCGATGACCGCGTCTCGGCTTTGGTCGTCACGGGCGGGGACGAGGCGCTCGCGCGCCGGCCGCTCAGCGAGCGCGGCTACAATTCCGCCGAGCCTCGAAGTATGGTTTTTCTTCGCCTTCCACTGGCGGCGTTGGAGGGAGCAGGCTAGCAAGGCGGCCGGCCCGACCATGCGCGTTACGGAGGTATGCCGGACATGACGAATCTAAAGATTACCGCGGGTCCCTTCGTCTTCGGCGCCCGCCTGGAGACGAGTTTGGCGCCGAAGACGTGCGAAGCCTTCCGCGCGCGAATGCCGTTCGACAGCCAAGTGGTCCACGTTCGATGGAGCGGCGAGGGCGTTTGGATTCCGCTCGGCGACTATGACTTCAAGGTGGGCTACGAGAACCACACCAGTTATCCCGCGCCCGGCCAGATCATTCTCTATCCCGGCGGCGTCAGCGAGACCGAGATTCTGCTTGCCTATGGCGGCGTGCGCTTCGCCTCGAAAGTCGGCCAGTTGGCGGGCAACCACTTCATCACTCTGACATCGGGCCTCGACAATCTTTACCCGCTCGGCCGCAAGACGCTCTGGGAAGGCGCCCAGAAAGTTCGCTTCGAGCTGGAGTGACCGTGGTCCACGCCGCCCTCGAGGCGACGGCCACAGACCGGGATCGCCGGCGCCGAGATTCCATTCGCGTTTCGAGGGTTTTCAAGGGCTTGCGAGGCGGAAAAGTTTCCCTTCATAACTCCCGACCCGCCCCGCCTTCTTGTGAGACCAATCTGGATTGGACGCCGCTGTTGCGGGCTCGCGGATGGTCAGCCGCGCACCCGTGTACCACATCTTGTAGGTTCGAGGCTTCCGAGCCCATACCATTCCCCGGCCCGGATTCAATCTTTTCAAGCCGTTGCGGCGCCATTTCCCGGCGACTCCGTTTGCCGTCAGCCTCTCGCGGCGCGATGGCGGCGACCGAAATGGATTCGGCGGGATCGGCCGGCGTGGCGCCGTCAACGGCTCGGCGCGCGCGATATTCGCCACCGAGAGCCCATTCGTCGGCCGCTCCAGAATCCGAAGCCGCCGATCCGCGGTCTTGCGGCGCGGCGCGATGCGAGCGGCGGCTTCGGCGGCCGGCGCCGACGCTTCTTGGGGACGCTGGCTCTTGGAACGCTTGGCCATCACTGAGATCCGGGGGCGCAGAAGGGCGATGAGGAGTTCTAGCACGAACTCGGATTGTCAGAAAGAAAAATACTGAAATTCCGTAATATTAGATTGCTGCCAACGGGTTGGAGCGCATCCATGGAATGGCGGCGATGCGGGAGACGATTGGTTTGATAGCCCGTGGCCTATTTGCCGACCGGAATCATCGTCCTCGAGATTTTAGTCGTGCGCGTCGTTCAAAATGAGGTCCTTCAACGTTGTGTCATTCCCGCGAAAGCGGGAATCCAGAGCCCCGGCACGCGCGGCCGAGTCTGGATGCCCGCTTTCGCGGGCATGACACTGACG
>JBAQGU010001149.1:0-8725 GCA_049287975.1 Roseiarcus sp. | reverse complement strand
CGATGAATCGCATCCTGGTCTTCGGCCTGTTCGGAATCGGATTCGACCTGCTGTTCGGCTACGCCGGGATGCTGTCTTTCGGTCAGTCCGCCTTCTTCGGCACAGGCGGCTTCGTCGCCGCCTATCTATTGACGCAGGCGGGCCTGACCAGCGTCATGTTGGGTCTGCTCGTCGGAACGATCGCGGCGGCGGCCGCCGGCTACCTCGTCGGACTGATCGCCTTGCGGCGCACCGGCATCTATTTCGCGATGATCACGGTCGCCATCGGCGAAGTCTTCTTCTTCATGGAAAACTCGCCGCTGTCGTCATACACCGGCGGCGAGAACGGCCTGCCGGGCGTGCCGGCGCCAACCTTCGACCTCGGCTTCGTCACTATACGCACGACCGGCTCCTTGTCGATGTACGGCTTTCTGGCAATCTGCTATGTCGGCGGGATCGTCGTCGCCCGCCGGATAGTGGCCTCACCGGTCGGCCTCGTCTGGGTCGCGATCCGCGAAAATCCGCTTCGCGCCGCCGCCGTAGGCCATAATGTGCATGCCTATAAGCTGCTGGCGTTCGTCATCGCGGCGGCCTACGCAGGCTTCGCGGGCGGATTGCTGGGCGTCATGCAGGGTTACATGCCGCCCGACGCCTTCGCTTTCGACACGTCGGGCCAGATTATCATGATGACCGTGATCGGCGGCCTGGCGACCCTGTTCGGCCCGCTGGTGGGTGCCGCGGTTTGGCTATACCTGCACGACTTCCTGCAGGCGGGCCTCGGGCTCGGCGCTTCATGGCGGCTCGTGCTCGGCCTCGTGTTCGTTCTGCTGGTGACATTCCTGCGACGCGGGATTCTCGGCGGCGTCGCTGACCTCTATGCTCGGCTCGTGCGCGGCGGCGGCTTGCGAGAACCCGAGAACGCCGAGGTTTCAGCGCCCGAAGCGAGCTTGCTCGCCCCGCAACCCACCCGCCCGATTCCCGCCTATGAAGGCCCGATCCTGGTAGCCAGGGGTTTGAGCAAGCGGTTCGGCGGCTTGCTCGCCAACGATACGATAGATTTCGAAGTCCAACAGGGAGAAATGCGCGGCATCATCGGCCCCAACGGCGCGGGCAAGACCACTTTCTTCAAGATGCTGACGTGCGAAATTCAGCCTTCGTCGGGGGCGATCCTGTTCGAGGGTCGCGATATCACGGGGCGCGGCGTCACCGAGGTCTGTCAAACCGGCCTGACCAAGAGTTACCAAGTCAATCAGCTGTTCAATCGCTTGACGCCGCGGCAGAACGTCATGATCTCCGCACTGGCGGAGAGGCGCGGCTCCTTTCGCCTCGACCTGTTGCGCGATCCCGCCCGCATCCCCGGCCTGATCGAACTGGTCGACCACACTCTGGGCCTGGTCGAGTTGACGAGCCGCGCCGACGTTCCCGTATCGGATCTCGCCTAT
Source organism: Roseiarcus sp. (assembly GCA_049287975.1). Taxonomy (GTDB): domain Bacteria; phylum Pseudomonadota; class Alphaproteobacteria; order Rhizobiales; family Beijerinckiaceae; genus Roseiarcus. The sequence continues at coordinate 7,304 of JBAQGU010001149.1, read as the reverse complement.
GGCGAAAAACGGCGTCTCGAGATCGGCCTCGCGCTCGCGACCGCGCCGAGCCTGCTCCTGCTCGACGAACCGTTGGCTGGGATGAGCCCGCGGGAGCGGACGGAAACGGTCAAGCTGTTGAAATCGATCGGCCGAGGCCGCACGACCATCATCATCGACCATGACATGGACGCGCTGTTCGAATTGGTCGGGCGCGTCACGGTCCTCCAAGAAGGAAGGATTCTCGTCGAAGGCGCCCCGGACGAGATCAAGGCGAGCCCGCTCGTCCAGGAAGCGTATCTCGGCGGAGTTCACGTGCCATGAGCCTTCTGGAGGTGAGCGGGCTCAACAGCTACTATGGGGATTCACATATCCTATTCGACGTTTCCCTGCGCGTCGAACGCAACGAAGTCGTCGCGTTGCTGGGTCGCAACGGCGCGGGCAAGAGCACGACGCTGAAGAGCGTGATGGGTGTCGTTCGTCCACGCTCCGGCTCGGTCCTGCTGGACGGCGTCCAGTTCGCCGGACGACCCAGCCACGCGCTTGCCAAGAACGGCATGCAACTCGTGCACGAGGAACGCCGTATTTTCGGCAGCTTGAACGTCGAAGACAACATCGTTCTCGCGAGCCTGACCGCGGAGAAGCCATGGCCGCTCGGCCGAGTCTACGCGATGTTCCCCCGCCTGCGGGAGCGCCGCGAGAGCCGTGGCACCGATCTCTCCGGCGGCGAGCAACAGATGCTGGCCATCGCCCGCGCGCTGGTCCGGAACCCCAAAATCCTCCTGCTGGACGAGCCTTTCGAAGGGCTCGCCCCGATCATCGTACGCGACTTGCTGAGCGCGTGCCGCGAGCTTGCGATCGCCGGTCAGACGATCGTGCTCGTCGAGCAAAATATCGCGGCGACCCTTGCTCTCGCGCATCGCGTGTACATCATCAACAATGGGCACATCGTCCACGAAGGCGCCGCGAACGAGTTGAAGGACAACCCGCAGATGTTGCATCGCTACCTCGGCGTGTAACGACAGCGCGGTGGCAAAGTCTGGTCCCCATGCCCAGTCAGCGGATGTCTTCGAGCGTTTCATTTCGCGGAAAGCGGGACGAACGCGCGCCGGGCAGCCCCGCGCACGCCTCGCGTCAGCCCGAGAGCGGAGAGTTTGTGCGCGGGCCTCGGATCGGATAAACCTGCGGTGGGGCTGGCCCCCGATCCCGATGAGGGGTATCAGTCTTGGCTCACACGGCCCAAATTCCCACATGCTCGCCTCCGCCTTTCTGCGACGGGCGAGACAGCAATCAGAAAAGGCCGATACGATGGATTTTCTCAAGCCACGGTTGCATCGCATGAAAGGCCGCCGACGCATTTACGAAGGCAAAGCCAAGGTTCTTTACGAGGGCCCGGAACCCGGGACACTCATCCAGTATTTCAAGGACGACACGACCGCGTTCAACTCCAAAAAGCATGAGGTCATCGACGGGAAGGGCGTCCTCAACAACCGAATCTCGGAGTACCTGTTTCAGCGGCTGAACGAGATCGGCGTGCCCACGCATTTCATGCGGCGTATGAACATGCGCGAACAACTGATTCGCGAGGTCGAAATCATTCCGCTCGAGGTGGTGGTGCGCAACGTCGCCGCGGGCTCGCTCGCGACGCGCCTCGGCATCGAGGAAGGTACACAGTTGCCGCGCTCGATCATCGAGTTTTATTACAAGAACGACGCGCTGAATGACCCTATGGTTTCGGAGGAGCACATTACGGCGTTCGGCTGGGCCGCGCCGCAGGAGATCGACGACATCATGGCGCTCGCGATCCGCGTCAACGACTTCCTGACCGGCCTGTTCCTGGGAGTCGGAATCCGCCTAGTCGATTTCAAGATCGAGTGCGGCCGGTTGTGGGAGGGCGACAACATGCGGATCGTCGTGGCCGACGAGATCAGCCCCGATTCGTGCCGCCTATGGGACGCAAAGACCAACGACAAGATGGACAAGGACCGGTTCCGCAAAGATCTCGGCGGCATGATCGAAGCTTATACCGAAGTCGCGCGGCGGCTCGGCGTCATGCAGGAAAACGAGTCGCCGCGGACCGGCGCGCCGAAGCTGGTGAAGTAGGCGCTCGGGGCGGCCCGGCCTGGGTTCGAATTCGGGCCGCGGTCGGCGACCACGGCCGGATTTTTTTGTCGTCAACCCACGTGCTTGCCGAAGAATTCGATCGTCCGACCCCAGGCGAGCTTCGCGCTCGGCGCGTCATAGCTCGCGCGTTCGTCGCAATGGAACCCGTGTCCGGCGGGGTAGATGTAAACTGGCACCTCGGGGTGCAGTTTCTCGAACTCGTGCACGCCGGCCACCGGAATGTGGTCGTCCTTCTCCCCGAAATGCAGCATGGTCGGCGCGAGCGGCCGCAGATCTTTCATGCCGAGGATGCCCCCGCCGTAATAGCCGACCGCCGCGGCGAGACCCGGTATGCTGGCCGAAGCGCCCCAGGTGAAGGTGCCCCCCATGCAGAAGCCGGTGATCCCGACCTTGCCTCCGGCCGCCGCAGCGGCAATGGCCGCGGCGACGTCCTGCATCGCGGATTCGCGAACGAGCTTGCCCGCCAGCTCCATTCCGCTCGCCATCCCGGGCTGATCGTAACCGAGTTCGACGCCCGGCTGGACGCGATCGAAGACCGCGGGCGCGATCGCGAGATAGCCTTCGGCCGCGATTCGGTCGGTGACCGAGCGGATGTGGTGGTTCACTCCGAAAATCTCTTGAATGACTACGATGCCCCCGCGCGGCGCGCCCTTCGGGTCAGCCCGCCAGGCGCTGAGTTGAAAACCGTCGCTGGCCTTCAGTTTGATCCAATCGCTCATGGGTTTGCATCCTTCCTTTTCGAAATTCGACTCATCACGAAGATGTGACGATGATGACTCGCGACTCGGCGTCGACCGGACGCGCGGCCCCGGCGTCAACGTCGTGGACCTGCGGCGGCTGGCGCGCGCTGGGCGATAGCTATGCCGCCGACGACGAGCGCGAGCGCCAACAGATGGTAAGCAGCGAACGGCTCGCCGAGCAAGCCGATCGCCATCAACGCGCCGAACAACGGCACGAGGTTCACGAACACTCCGGCGCGGCCGGGGCCGATCAGCTGGACGCCACGCATGTAGAGGACCTGCGCCAAGAAGGCTGGGCCGAGCGCGACGTAGACCAGCAGGAGCAGGCCCAGGCCTGTCGGCCAGATGAATTCGCCCCTCGCGACCTCGGCGACGAACAACGGGATCGAGGTCACCAGCGCCGCGAACGCCATCGCGGCGAGAAAGCCGAGCCCGGAGACATCGGGACGCTCGCGCAGGCCCAAAGTGTAGAAGGCGTAGAAGACGGTGGCGAGCAGCATCAGCAAGTCGCCCGGGCTGAAAGCGAACGTCGCCAGGCGCGACCATTCGCCGTGCGCGGCGATCGCGGCGACGCCGATCATGGTCGCCAGCGTGCCCAGCGCCTGCATCGCGGTTATGCGCACCCCGAAAGCGAGACGGGCGCCGATCAGGACGAGCGCGGGGATCGCGCCCTGAATGATCGACATGTTGAGTGCCCCCGTCGAATGCGCGGCGGCGTAGAACAAGGCGTTGAAGCCCGTGAAACCGAGGGCGCCCATGGCGCCCACGAACAGCCAGTGCGGACGCAAGACTTTGAGATCGCGGCGCAGCGTGCCGCGCGCCGCCCAAACGATTGGCCCGAGCGCGAGCGCCCAACGCGCGGTCGTGAGCGTCATGGGCGCGATCTGGCCGACGGCGAGCCGGCCGACGACCGAATGGCCGGCCCAGATCAGCGCGGTGAGTGCGAGCAGCAGGATCGGATTGTCCCACGCCGCTTGCCAGAGGGTCTTGTGCACGGGCGCGACGTGGTCGGACAAACCGCTTTCCTCCAGCGCCCGCTCCGCGGAACCTATCGAGGCTCATGCATCTCGCAGACATGGGCAGGGCATAGGCCGAGGCGACGTCCTTCGCAACCTCGCGGTCGCGCTGGCGAGGCGCGGTGCAAGTAAACTTCTTGTTTTCCTCGAGGCTCGTCTCATGCCATTTAGTCGCGTGGCGCGCTTCCGACGGCGCCGGCCGGGAGGAGAAACGAGCATGCGATTTGCGCAAATCCGCGACGCGACGCTTCAGGTCGACGTCCGGCTCTTCGCCGACCGCCCGACGGTGGTCTTCGTCAATTCGCTCGGATCGGACCTGCGGATCTGGGACGACGTCGTCGAGGCGCTCGCCAAAGCGCGAATCGGCGCGGTGCGCTACGACCTTCGCGGACACGGCCTTTCCGATCTCGGGACGCCGCCGAGCCGGATGGAAGCGCACATCGACGACCTCGCCGCGTTGATGGATCATCTGGCGATCCAGCGCGCGACGATCTGCGGCATATCGGTCGGGGGCATGATCGCGCTCGGCCTCTCGCAACGCCGCCCGGAAAAGGTCGCGGCGCTGATCTTGTGTTGCACCGGCGCCATCATCGGGACGGCGGAGACGTGGAACGCGCGGATCGCCGCCGTCGAGCAGGGAGGCGTCGCCTCGATCGCGGAGACCGTGCTGCAGCGCTGGTTTTCGCCCGCTGCGTACGGCGAAGACGGAGGCCTCCTCGCGATCGCACGCAACATGCTGGCGCGGACGCCGGCCGCCGGTTACGCTGCGACCTGCGCCGCGTTGCGCGACGCCGACCTCACGCAGGCCGCGCAGGCGGTGCGCGTCCCGACGCTTTGCATCGCCGGCGAATACGACGGCTCGATCCCGCCCGAACTCGTGCGGACCCTGAGCGGCCTGATACCCGGCTCGCAATTTCGCCTGATCGCAAACGCCGGGCATCTTCCCTGTATCGAACGCCCGGAAGAACTCGCGGGATTCGTGCTGAGCTTCCTGCGGGAGAACGAGGCGCCGCCCGCCGACGACGCCGAGAGCCGCTACGCGCGCGGCATGGCGGTTCGGCGGCGCACGCTCGGCGCATCCTACGTGGATGCGACGCAAGCGAACAAGACCCCGTTCGACGACGATTTTCAGCGCTTCATCACCGAGGGCGCCTGGGGATCAGTATGGGCGCGGCCGAACTTGACGCCGCGCGAGCGCTCGATGATCACGCTCGCTCTGCTCGCCGCCCTCGGCCACGAAGCCGAACTCGGTATTCACACTCGCGCGACGCGCAATACGGGCGCCTCGCCTGACGACATCAAGGAGGCGCTGCTGCACGTCGCTATTTATGGCGGCGTGCCGGCCGCCAACACCGCGTTCCGGATCGTGAAGGAGACGCTCGAGGCCATGAAGGAGACGTCATGATCAACGCGCCGGTTTCCCAACGCGATTGGAACTCGCATCCCCCGCTGGTCCATCCTCCCTATACCTCGACGGTGCTGCGCGGGCCGACCAAGCCGCTGATTCCGCTCGCCCACGGCCTCGCCGAATCGACCGGCCCGGTCTTCGGACACGAAAGCGTCCAGGCGCTCGACGGCGACATGACGCGCAACGCGCGCCGCAACGGCGAGCCGCTCGGGGAGCGGATCGTGGTGACCGGTCGCGTGCTCGACGAGGATGGCCGGCCCGTGCGCGGCACGCTGATCGAGATCTGGCAGGCCAATGCGGCCGGACGCTACGTGCACAAGACCGACCAGCACGAGGCGCCGCTCGATCCGAACTTTCTGGGCGCCGGGCGTTGCGTGACCAACGACGACGGCGGCTATAAGTTCTATACGATCAAACCCGGCGCCTATCCCTGGGGCAACCACTTCAATGCCTGGCGCCCCAATCACATCCACCTCTCGCTATTCGGGAACACGATCGCCTCCCGATTGGTGACGCAGATGTATTTTCCTGGCGATCCGCTGCTGGCGCTGGACCCGATCTATCTCGGCGTGCCCGAGGGCGCCCGCGAGCGCCTGATTTCGCGCTTTTCGATCGACGTGACCGAGCCCGATTTCTGCCTCGGATATGTCTTCGACATCGTACTGCGCGGTCGACGCGAAACGCCTTTCGAGGGAGGCAAATCATGAGCGGGCAGACGCCTTCCCAGACTGTCGGTCCTTATTTCGCCTATGGGCTGGCCGCGCAGCAATACCATTACCCCCACGGACAGATCGTCGACGGCGAAATCGTCGGGGAAGGCGCTGCCGATCGCATCCGCATCACCGGGCGCGTGCTCGATGGCCGGGGCGAGCCGATCCCGGATGCGCTGATCGAGTTCTGGCAGGCGGATTCGGAAGGTCGTTACGGCGCGGAGGGATTTGGCGGCTTCGGCCGGCAGGGCACCGGGACGGACCCGAACGGACGCTTCGTGTTCGATACGACCAAACCCGGCGCGACGGCGGGCTCGGCGCCGTTCATCACGATCGTGGTGTTCATGCGGGGACTGCTGACCCACGTCTACACGAGGCTCTATTTCGCCGACGAAGAAGCGGCGAACGCGGCCGACCCGGTGCTGGCGACGGCGCCCGCGGAGCGGCGGCGCACGCTGATCGCGTCGCGCGAAAAGACGGCCGGCGGCGTCCAGTACCGCTTCGACATCCATATGCAGGGCGAGGACGAAACCGTATTTTTCGATTTGTGAGGGAACGATAACCCCTTCTCCCCTTGCGGGAGAAGGAGGTGGCGGGCGCCTTAGTCTTCCGTTACATGGCTCTTGAAGAGTTCATTGAGCCGGGAAAAAGACGCCCCGTCCGCGAATGCTTCAAACCGGCCTTCCGTCGCGATTTGCTCGGCCGCGCGCATGAAGCCGCCCCAGGCCATGCGGGCGAGGCTGGCGCCTGTGCTGATTCGGCGGACGCCGAGGTCCTCGAGCTGGCGATGCGTGAATCCGGGCGCGCCGACGAGGACATTGACCGGCAAGGGCCCCGCGACGCGCACCACCTCGGCGACCGAATCAGGCGTCGTCAGCCCGGGCGCGTACAGCACGTCAGCGCCCGCCTCGGCATAGGCGGCCAGACGCCGCAGCGCCTCCTGCAGAGCGTCGGGATGGCCGCGCAGGATCGTCTCGCTGCGCGCCGTCAGCATTACGCGCTCGCCGGTGGCGTCGATCGCCGCCCGCGCCGCGCGGATCCTGTCGACCGATTCGGCGAAGCCGTAGAACGGCGCTTTCGGATCGCCGGTGTAATCCTCGATCGAGAAACCCGCGACGCCCATTCCGATGCAGAGCCTCGCGTTCTCATGGAGATCGTCCGGCGTCGTCGCGAATCCCGCTTCGAAATCGGCGTTGACCGGCAACGGCGTCGCGGCGACGAGCTCGCCGATGTGGCGCAGCGCATAGGCGAGCGTCACCCCGCTGTCGGGGCGCCCGGCCGCGAAGGCCATGCCGGCGCTCGTGGTCGCCAGCGCCTTGAAGCCGAG
>JBAQGU010001148.1:0-16586 GCA_049287975.1 Roseiarcus sp. | reverse complement strand
GGCTCCCACCCGGATTACCGCGAGTTGATTCATTCGTTGAGCGGCGCGGCCTTAGTGAAAATCCTCAAATGAGGCCCTCTACGAAAGCCGCGCTCAGCGAGCGCGGCTACACGCCACCCGCGTCGATTTCAGCCGCCGGCGTCGGCGACCAGTTTCGGCTTGCCGCGATAAAGCTCGGGAAACAGGTGGCTCAAATTCCCGATCTTGGGCAGATCGTTGAAAGCGATATAGGGCTGCTCGGGGTGCAGCGTCAAATAGTTCTGATGGTAGCCTTCCGCGGGATAAAACGCCGTCAGCGGCTCTACGCGGGTCACGATCGGGCCGGAGAAAACTTTTGCCGCGTCGAGCTGCGCGATATAGGCCGTCGCGATCTCTTTCTGATGATCGTTGGTGAAGAAAATCTCCGAACGATATTGCGTGCCCTCGTCCGGCGCCTGCCGATTGAGTTGGGTCGGATCATGCGCGACCGAAAAATAAATCTGCAAGATCTTGCCGTAGCTCACGATGTGCGGATTGAACGTGATCTCGACGGATTCGGCGTGGCCGGTCGTGCCCGTGCTGACCTGTTCGTAGGAAGGCTTGACCTTCGTCCCGCCGGAATAGCCGGATACGGCTTCGGTCACGCCTTTGACATGCTGGAAAACCCCCTGCACGCCCCAGAAGCAGCCGCCCGCCAGTACGACCTTTTCCGAATCCGCGCTCGTCTCCTCGCTCGGGGTCGCCGGCGCCGGAACCTTCACGGCGTTCTCGGCGGAACTCGACAGCGTCGGCGCGAGGAAGATCGCCGCCGCGACCAGCGCGCCGCCAATTGTCGGAAAGAGGTAACTTCCGAGCGGGCTCGGCCCGGACAAACTGAATCTTTGACCTGTCATTTGCGTTCTCCTTGAATGGAAATGCCCAATCTTCCTATGGAAGCCAAACTCACGCGGCCGCCGCCGTGAACTTCATGGCGACGCCGTTCATGCAATAGCGCAGGCCGGTCGGCTTCGGCCCGTCATCAAAAACATGCCCGAGATGGCCGTCGCAGCGCTGGCACGAAACCGCCGATCGCTCCATGCCGAGCGAATTGTCCGTGGCCGTTTGAACCGCGTCGTCCAGAGGCGCCCAGAAGCTCGGCCAACCCGTGCCGCTGTCGAATTTTGTCTTCGAGGAAAACAGCGGGAGTTCGCAACCCGCGCAGCCGAACACGCCTTCCCGGTGCTCGTTCAGCAGCGGGCTGCTGAAAGGATATTCCGTGCCGGCCTCGCGCAGCACCCTGAATTGGGCCGGCGACAGCAGCTTGCGCCATTCGGCGTCGGTGCGGACGAGATGATCGGTCGCGGCCAGAACTTTCGCCACGCCGAGAATTTCGGCGACCGCGGCGACCGCTGCGAAGGCAATGAAATTTCGGCGACTTGTCATCCGGATACTCCTGGGAAGCGACCGTCAGCGAACGGCTCGCAGGGATTACGGACGCGGAAGCGCTTTGTTACGGGACGATAGGGTCGTTCACAAGAATTTTACCGCGCCTGTGGGGAACCAGGGCCCCTCGAAAAACACGTGTCATGCTCGCGACCGCGAGCATCCAGGATACCACGACCCTCTGAAGGTTGGCCGCTGTGTGTCGCTGCCGGGGACTTGCCGGCCTAGCCGCCGCTTCGTCGTGTCCCCACGCTGGATTCCCGCATTCGCGGGAATGACAGGTGTTGGCTCAGTCATTCGAATCCCTCGTGCGCCCCCGCGCCTAACCCTCGCCTAACCCATCAACACGTCCTTCAAACGTCGGCGGGGACTGGCGGGCGCGGATTGCGTCGCAAAGCCCGCACGAAACGAAAATGTCGCTTGCCAATCGTCGCCGGTCAGGCGCGCGATGCGCCCGGCCCATGCCGGCGCGCGCCCGAGCTGCCTTTCGCGATCGATCATTTCGATCGGCTGGTTGAGCGGCTGCATCGCCATGCCATGGGCCGTCGCGTTCAGATGCAGCCGCTGCCAGGCTCGCCCCGCGGCGATCGCATCTCCTCGGTCGTAGCGATCCCGCACGGCGATCAGGCCGACCAACGGCGCCGTCGGAACCTGAACTTCACGCGTTTGCTTCAACCAGCCCCGATGGCTCGTTTCGGGCGAGACCGAAAACGCGCGAGCGAACATCAGCGTGAAGAAAGGCAGCCCGGCCGCGTCCAAGGTCGGCCCGTCCCGATGCGCCTCGATGGCTTGGCTCGAGTCGCGAAACCAGCGGTCGCTGTCGGCGATCATGGCGGCGTCCGCGATGATGGCTTCGGTGGCCTCGATGATCGCGGCGTCGAACAGGCGGCGCTGTTCGCCATCCTCGACCAGAATCACCCTGACGCCGTCCCCGATGTCCGGGTCGCTCGCGAAACGCCGCCACTCCGACGCCGGCGCCTTGCCGCGATCATAGGCGTAACGGTTGGTGTGACGGTCGGGTATCGCGATACAAAGCGCATCCGGCGCGACCGGCGCGCGCTTCGCCAGATGCACGGTCGCGGCCCGAGTGTGCGACTGCCGGTCGTCGACCGTCAGCGAGCCCGCCGTCGCCTCGACTTCCGCGTCAAAGCCGTTGGAGGCCGCCGCCAGAACCATGTTCTCGATCGCGCATCCGAGCCCCAGGTGCATCTCGCGAACGTAGGGGTCCATCGCCCCGAGATTGCGGGACAGATCGGCGTAGATCTCGATCGCGTCGGCTTCGACGGCGAACAGCCATGGCTGAGTGTCGTGAGGGTTGGCCGCCAGAACGGCGGCCGCGACCAGCGCCAGCGGCGTCCCGCGCACCGACGGATCATTCCAAAGCCGCCACGGCGCGTAGGCGTCGCCTTCGGGCAGCGGGCGGCCCGACGCGTCGGCCGAGCACAGTTTTCCGCCGACCCACGCGACGAACGCCGCGCCGCCGAAGGCGATCGCGTCACGCCGGTTCAAAATATCGCTCATGACATGTCTCCTCGTTGAAGTCACCGATAGGTGACAATCTGCGCAAAAAAAATCACGCAGCGCGCAAAACGCCGTCGATCAGCGCGTCCATCGCCGCAAAGACCCGCTCCCAGTCTTCGTCGGTCTCGATTTTTACGCCGCTCATCACCCGAATCGTCCTCGCGCGCACCGCGAGGTAATTGACGGCGACCCCGAGAATCATGCTCACCGCCGCGAAATCGAGGGACGGCGGAAGCCGATAATGCTCGACGATCCATCCCGAGATTTGCAGCGCGCGGCGTTCGCGCACCGCTTCGAGCGCGACCACCGGCGGCGTGCGATCGACGAGCTCGGCCGCCAGCACCGCCAGCGTCAACGGGCGCGCGCGCAAGGCGTGCGCATGGCGGCGCAGCATCAATTTCAACCCATCCGCGAGCGGCATTCGCGAAGGATCGATTCCAGCGGTCAATTCCTCGACGCTCCACCAGAAATCGCCCCGCGCCGCGAAGCTGGAAAAGACGCCGTCGAGGTCGCCGAAATAGCGGTAGATGAGAACCTTGTCGCAGCCGACTTCGCGAGCGAGCGCGTTCACGCCGATCGAGGCTAGCCCGTCGCGCATGACCATCGTCCCGAGCGCGTCGAGGATGCGCTCGCGCGTCGCTCGGGAGTCTCTGGCTGAGCGGGATTTCATATCGCTAGTCACCATCAGGTGACATGTAGCGCGCCATCGAGTGAGGGTCAATAGCGGCGATAACGTCTATGCGGCGGCTGAAGAGGCAGAGGCGAAAATCCGCTGGCGTGATTGACGACGTCCATGCCATGATCGCATGATTGCCAACAGGTAAGGCCGTCTTGTTGCTGAGATCGAAGGAGGTTCGCGCCGACGGAGCCGTTGTAGAAATGGTGTTGTGGCGATTTGCCTAAACCCGTGGCCGGCTCACATGTACAAATACCGGCTCTATAATGGCAGGGGCAGCGTACGTATAGTCGGTTACGACAACGAGCGCCTGAAAGGCGGTCATCGTCATTTGGACGGCAAGGAAAGTTCCTACTCATTTGCCAGCGTGGATCAACTCGTCAGCGATTTCCCGGAGGACGTCGGCTCGAAATCGCAGTAGATGTCGTCCTCGAGAATGACGACATCATGGCGTTCCGCCAACTGGAGCGCGCGATGCGCATGGGACGGCGACAAGGGGGCGCCGGTCGGGTTATGCGGCCCCGCGACAGTCAGATTCAGATATAGCCGGGGGCGATGTTCCGCGAACACGGATTCCAGCGCCGCGAGGTCCAGACCGTCGTGCAGAAAGGGCGCGAGCACGATTTTCGCGCGGTGCACGTCCAGCAACCGCACGATGTTGAAATAATGCGGATCGTCGATGACGACGCAATCGCCTAGCGACAGGAAGAATCGCGTCGCAAGATCGAGCCCGTGCGTGGCCGAATCCCTAAGCAGGATCTGAGCGGGGTCGACCGCGCGCCACGCTCCGTCAATCGCGCCGCGATGACCTCCTGAGCGGCTCCAACCCGCGTGGGGGATCGTAACGCAGTTTCGCCGATGCCGGTCCGCGTGAGACCGCGCGCAGCGCGCGTTCGACGGAATCGAGCGGCAACCAACTTTCGGGAAGCCATCCCGCGCCCGGTTGCAGCAACTCCGGGCGCGACTCCAGGGCATTGCGCATGATCGCGAGCAGATCGATGCCGGTATTGAGGCTCGGCGGGGCCGCCGCCAGCACCAGCGGCGGCGAAGCCGTCGCGACGTAAAAGCCCGAACCGCGTCGCGCCTCCACGATGCCCTCGGCTGCGAGCCGGTCATAGGCCTCGACTACGGTCGATTTTGAGACGCCGAGTTGCTCGGCGAATTTGCGCACCGACGGCAATTTGGCGCCACGGCCGATCGCGCGGGCGTCGATGCGCGAGCGGACCGCCGCCATGACCAGACCCACGCGCGTTGCCGCCACGAGCGGATTGCGAAAAAGCGCGTCCATGAAGCCCTCTACCTGTCCGGGGAGTGTAGCAGTACAGTTTGGGCGAATTGTACCGGACTGGTTCTGGCGTGGCGAGAGGGTGTGCGGCAAAATATCGGCCAAGGAGAACGCCGATGCCGAAGCTTGCCCTCTCCCCTATCGTCCACGCCCGCCTTTGGCCGGCGCGCGTCGCCCAGGCGCGCCGCGACCTCGCCATGCTGGCCTCGCTCGACGATCGCGACCTCGCCGACATCGGTCTGGGTCGGCACGATCTCAGGGACGCCACGGCGGTCGGCCTGGGCAAGGACCCGACCGAGCTCCTTGCGGCGCGGGCGCGCGCAGGTAAGGCCGCGTAGCTTCGAGGCGCGCGGCCGGTCTACCTCGCCAGTTCCACCGGCTTGGCCGCGCCGGGATTGTTCGGATGCGTCGTCCAGTTCGCCGGGGGCCGGTCATAGGCGAGGCCGGTGCGAGGATCGACGCCTTCGGTCTTGTGCACCAGCGTGATGCAGTTCTCCACGGGGCAGACCAGCACGCAGAGATTGCAGCCGACGCATTCGGCGTCGTTGACGACGAACTTCCGCGTCCCGTTCACGGTCGCGAAGATCGCCTGATGCGAAGTATCCTCGCAGACGATGTGGCAACGCCCGCATTTGATGCAGAGGTCTTGATCGATCTCGGCCTTGGCGACGTAGTTGAGGTTCAGGTACTGCCAATCCGTGACGGTGGGAACCGCGCGGCCGCGAAAATCCTCGATCGAAGAATAGCCTTTCGACTCCATGAACCCCGCGAGGCCCGTCACCATCTCCTGCACGATCTTGAAGCCATAGGTCATCGCGGCGGTGCAGACCTGGACGTTGCCGGCGCCCAGCGCGATGAACTCGGCCGCGTCGCGCCAGGTGGTGATGCCGCCGATCGCCGAGATCGGCAGCCCGCGCGTTTCGGAGCCCCTCGCGATTTCCGAAACCATCGACAGCGCGATCGGCTTCACCGCTGGGCCGCACATGCCGCCGTGCGTGCCCTTGCCGTCGACAGCGTCGGCGATCGCCATCGCGTCGAGATCGATGCCCATGATCGAATTGATCGTGTTGATCAGCGAGACCGCGTCGGCGCCGCCGTCCTTGGCCGCTTTCGCAGGGCGGCGGATGTCGGTGATGTTGGGCGTCAGCTTGACGATGACAGGCATGCGCGTGTGCGCTTTGCACCAGCGCGTGACCATCTCGATATATTCGGGCACTTGGCCGACCGCCGAGCCCATGCCGCGCTCGGACATCCCGTGCGGACAGCCGAAATTGAGCTCGACGCCGTCGCATTCCGTCTCTTCGACGCGGGCTAGGATCTTCTGCCACGAATCCTCGTCGCAAGGAACCATCAGCGAGACGACGAGCGCGCGATCGGGCCAGGCGCGCTTGATCTCCTTGATCTCAGCCAAGTTGATCTCGAGATCGCGGTCGGTGATGAGTTCGATGTTGTTGAACGCGAGCAAGCGGCGGTCCGGTCCATGGAGGGCGCCGTAGCGCGCGCCCGATACGTTGACGATCGGCGGCCCGGCTTCCCCGAGCGTCTTCCAGACGACGCCGCCCCAGCCGGCGCGGAACGCGCGCTCGACGTTGGTCTTCCGGTCGGTCGGCGGCGCCGAGGCGAGCCAGAACGGGTTCGGGGACTTGATACCGAGGAAATCGGTGCGAAGATCGACCATTTCGTCCTCCCCTAGCCGCGCAGGGCCGCGTCGATCGAGCGCGCCGCCTGTTTGCCGTCCTCGACCGCGCTGACCGTCAGATCGAGTCCGCCCGCCACGCAATCGCCGCCCGCCCAGACGCCCTTCAAGCTGGTGCGGCGCTGCTGGTCGACGACGAACTTGCCGTCTTTGAGCTCCGGCGACTCGGCGCCGAAGATGCCAAGCGTTCCCTTTTGGCCGATCGCGGTGAACACGACGTCAGCGTCGACCCGGAACGCCTCGCCCGTCCCCACCAGCCCGTCATCCTCCAGGCGCGTGCGCTCGAAGACGACGGCGCTCACCGTGCCCTCGTGGGCTTCCATGCGGATCGGCTTCGCCCAGGGGCGGATCGTGACGCCACTGGTTTGCGCCAGCTCGCGCTCATAAGCGCTCGCCTTCATGTCGTCGATGCCGCGGCGATAGACCATGGTGACGATCTCGGCGCCCAGCCGCTTCGACTGCACGGCGGCGTCGACCGCCGTCATCCCGCCGCCGACCACGACCACCCGCCGGCCGATCGGCAGTGTCGACAGGTCGGGCGCCTGTCGGAGTTCGGCGATCCAATCGACCGCGTCCGCGACGTTGACGAGCGCTTCCTCGCCAGTGAGCCCGAGCTTGTTTGTGGCGCCGAGCCCGACGCCGAGAAACACCGCATCGAATTCCCGCTGCAGTTCGTCGAGCGTAAAATCGCGGCCGAGGGCGACGCCGTGCTTCACCTCGATGCCGCCGATCGAGAGAATGAACGCGGCTTCCTCGGCCGCGAAGTCGTCCGGGGTCTTGTACGCGGCGATGCCGTATTCGTTGAGCCCGGCGGGCTTCTCGCGCGCCTCGAAGATGGTCGCCTCATGGCCCGCGACCGCGAGCGCGTGTGCGCAGGCGAGGCCGGCCGGTCCGGCGCCGACGATCGCGACGCGCCTGCCCGTCGACGCCCCACGGACAAAGGGCTGCTTCCCCGTCGCCATTTGCGCGTCGACCGCGTGACGCTGAAGCAGGCCGATGCGAACCGGCTTGCCCTCGGCGTGCTCACGCACGCAAGCCTCCTCGCAGAGCGTTTCGGTCGGGCAAACCCGGGCGCACATCCCGCCCATGATGTTGGCTTCCAGAATCGTGCGCGCCGCGCCGAGCGCGTTGCCCGCGGCGATCTGGCGGATGAAGAGCGGAATGTCGATCGAGGTCGGGCAGGCCTGCTGACACGGCGCATCGAAACAGAAATAGCAGCGGTCGGCCTCGACGTGCGCCTCGTGAAAGCTCAGCGGCGGATGCAGGTCGGCGAAGTTGGCGTTCAGGCTCGCGGCGTCGAGCCGGCCCGGCGCGACGTCGGCCATTCCCGAGAGGTCGGAGACGATTCCCATGACGGCTCCTATTGAGCGGTGCGCAATTCCTGACCGATCGGTCAGGATGCTCGCGTGTCTTTCCTTTCGTGTCAAGCGGCCAAAATTGCTCCTCTTGACAGAAAATCGTTTTTGCGCCAAAATCGTTTTTTGCGTAAAATCGTTTTTGCGACGAGGTGGGAAATAAAATCGTTTTTTCGGCGGGGTAGGAAAATGTCTCTTCCGTCAGAGCTTTCGCCAATCCGAGAGTTGCGCTTGGCGGGCGACCGATGAAGGACCGATCGCAAGGCGACCCAAGAGCCAATAAGCCGAACAGCGGCAAGGCCTCGACGATCAAGGATGTCGCCGAGATGGCGGGAGTCGCCCCGGCGACGGTCTCAAACGTGCTGACAGGTCGGCGCGCCGTCGCGCAGAATTTGCGGCGGAGGGTTCTCAGAGCTGTCGAGGCGCTCGACTATCGACCCAATCAGATAGCGGCCAGCCTCAGATCGCAACAATCGCGCTCTGTCGGAATCGTCGTTCCCGATCTCATGAATCCGTTCTTCGGAGAGCTTCTCTACCACATCGACCAATTGGCCGCGGCTAGCAATTTTCAGACCCTCCTCGTCGGCAGCAATGAAACAGAGATACGCGAAGCCGAGCGCATTCAAGGCCTTACCGCCCGTCGCGTGGATGGGCTGATCATTGCGCCCACCCGGGACGGCATAAGCGAAGGCGCCTTGCCATTCATCGCGGGTATCCCGACTGTGCTGGTAGATCGGGGTTTTGGCTTCGCTGGTTTCGATACTATCACGGCGGATAGTCGGGAAGCGGGGTATCGCGGCGCCAGGCACCTGCTGGAGCTCGGGCACCGCGACATAGCGATCTTGGTGACGTCGACCGAGCTCGAAAACATATCCGATCGCGCCGAGGGCTTTTACACGGCGCTCGCCGAGGCCGGAGCGGCAAGCCGAAAGCAAGTGATCAACGGGAGCTGGACGATCGAGGGCTGTCGCCGAGCGCTCGAACCTGTGCTTCTCAGAAAGAATCGTCCGACTGCAGTCTTTGCCCTGGCATATGTAGCCACGCTGGGGGCCGTCCAAGCTATTCGAAATGTGGGCCTGGCATTCCCCGAAGAAATCTCGGTGCTCGGTTTCGATGATTCGGAGTGGATGACGGCTCTTCATCCCTATGTGAGCACGCTGCGACAGCCGGTCAAAGAAATGTCCTCACTCGCCTGGAATCAACTGTCAGGGCGCATTGCGGGCAATGCAGGTGGGCCCGTGAGGGCGAAGCTGCCTTGTACCCTCGAGATCAGAGAATCTACCTCACCGCCACCAGCAATTCGGTCGCGCCAGTAGCCAGAGGAGAGCACGTCATGAGTGCAGTTCCAATGTTGGCGATGTCCTGCGGGACAAATGATTGCGGGGTCGTATACTTCGTCGATGACGACTCTTCACGATGCGCTGCTTTTGAACGCCTAGGCCGCATAACGGCGCTCGACTCCTGCGAGTCGGCTAGGAGGGCATTGTGACCATCGCCGTATCAACGCCTCGCCAACACCCTACGGTTGCAGAGGGGTTCCGGCCGTATCGATTCGATTGGCGCCCTTCCCTCGAAGCCGATGGACCGGCAGAGAGCCCCCAAACACACCAGGATTTCTCGAAAGAAGGAGACCCGATCAAAGGCTCTGGCGCTCCCGCGATTTCGTTTGGCTCCTTTCGCTTGCTTCCAAGCCGCCGGCTCTTGCTCGACGGCGAGACGCCGGTCAATCTCGGCAGCCGCGCGTTGGAAATACTGATCGCGCTCGTCGAGCGCCCCGGCGAACTCGTCGGCAAGAAAGAACTGGTCAGCCGCGTCTGGCCGAGCACCCACGTGTCCGAAGGTAATCTCAAGTGCCAGGTCGCGGCCCTGCGCCGGGCGCTTGGTGACGGGCGCGACGGGCGCCGCTATCTGGACACCGGCCCGGGGCAAGGTTACCGGTTCGTCGCGCCGGTCGAGGCCGAAAACGAGGCCGTCCCCTGGGAGCCGCCGCCGGCCGCACTGACATGCGGGCACAATCTGCCAAGCCGAACAACGCCCTTGATAGGGCGCTCCGACGTCGTCGCGAAGATAGCTGACCGAGTGACAAGGGAGCGCTTGCTCACAATCGTCGGACCCGCTGGCATCGGCAAGACGTCCGTCGCTGTCGCCGCGGCCGAGCGGCTGATCGACGCCTACGACGACGGTATCTGGCGGATCGATCTGGCGTCGATTAACGACCCGCGCCTCGTGCCGACGGCCTTGGCCTCGGCGCTGAGGATCGCGATTCGATCCGACGACCCGCTCCCTCGCCTGATCGCTGCCGTGAAGGACATGCAGATGTTGCTCGTGCTCGACAACTGCGAGCATTTGATCGAGCCAGCGGCCGCTGTTGCTATTGCGATACTGAGAGGCTCACGCAGCATCCAGATCCTGGCGACGAGTCGCGAGCCGCTGGACGTCGAGGGAGAGCGCGTGCACCGTCTGTCGGCGCTGGAGAGCCCACCCGAATCGATCGGGCTCAACGCCGCCGATGCTCTCCGGTTTCCCGCCGTCCAGCTCTTTGTCGAGCGCGCGACAGCAACGATGAACGAGTTCGAGCTGAGCGACAACGACGCGCCGGGAGCTGCCGGCATCTGCCGCAAGCTGGATGGCGTCCCGCTCGCGATTGAGTTCGCAGCCGCTCGCGTCGATACGTTCGGCGTCCGCGGCCTCGCGGCGCGTCTGGACGATCAGATGCCCTTGCTAGGCGGCGGCCATCGTTTGGCTCCGCCGCGGCACCGGACCATCAGCGCCGCGCTCGACTGGAGCTACCAACTGCTCAGCCAGGAGGAGCAGACGGTCTTCCGACGGCTCGCGATCCTCGTCGGCGACTTCACGCTGGAATCGGCGATCGCCGTGGTCGCTGGTTCAGACAGAATCTCGTTGGACATTGCATTTATCGTAGAGAGCTTGGTCATGAAGTCACTGGTGACAGCGAATGTCGGCGACGGACAGGTCCGCTTCCGGCTGTTCGAGGCCACGCGAGCCTACGCCCTGACCAAACTCGCCGAGAGTGGCGAAAGCGATGTGCTCGGGCCAAACGGCCGACAATCTTTTCCGCGTAACGAAAGGCGCCCCTCCGGCACATCCCCTCGACGAATGTCCTTTCCTCAGCCTACGGCAAACTGAAGCCGCTGCCTGGGACCGCGACCGCCGGCACGAAAAATCCTCCGCCCGGCAGGGCGAATGGAAGTACACGATCAAGCCAACCGAACCCCCAATGACGCGCTCAGTTCGGTTTTGGCCGAATGAGGCGCCTGTCTTTGCACTTGATTCAGTGAGCGCACCCAGCAGTCTCCGGCGGGGCGGCAAAGGGGGGCCGTCAGCCGCATGATCGCTTCGAGCCATCCTCCTCTGTTTGCCTTTTGTTCCTCCCCATGATAAATCCGCCGCAGATGAAATTTAGCTTTCAAACGGCGCGATCCCTACGGGCGCGCTGTTTGGCTCGGAGGCGTGATGGAAGACGTAGAGGCGCTTTGGGATACGTTGCGGCAATCGGCCGACCCGGCCGTGGTCGCATCTATGAAGGACCTTGTCGAGACCGGTTCGGACCGCGCCCTGAACAGGCTCAACCCGCTCGCGTTCGCTGCAGCGCAGCGTCTGGGCGAAGACGCGATCATCGGCGCTCTCCTGCACGCATCCCGGATCGGATTGTTCGATCTGTCTTGGAACATGCTGTGTCCGGGCTGCGGCGGCGTCATCGGATCGGGATACGCGCTCAAAGCATTGGACCGTTCGGAATATCTCTGTTCGTTCTGCGCGATGTCTTCCGAGCCGACTCTCGACGATCTGGTGGAAGTCAGCTTCACCGTGAATCCGCGCGTCCGCCACATCTCAGCGCATGATCCCGACGCGCTGCCGCTCGTGGAGTATATGCGACAGGTTTTCTGGGGCTCGGGCATCGACCTCCCGGACGACATCGAGGAGGTTATCGGGCGTATGACGCTCGACGTCATGGAGCTTCCGGGAGGTGAAAGGGCCTCGACGTCGCACGCGCTTTCGCCGGGGTTCTATATCGTGTTCGATCCTGTCACGCACACCACGCAGTTTCTCGAGGTATCCGGCGAGGAGACGACCGAGCGGCGCAGTCTCTCGGTCGTCTTCAACGATGTCCACGCCCACAAGGGCACGTTGCCGATGCGCCCCGGGCCGGTCCGAATCACGTTCGACAACAGATCGGCCAAGCGGACCATGCCCGGCATCTGGATCAGCGGCGGTCCGATGCACGAATTGCTGGGCCGGCGCCGGCCCTTCCTCACGGCGTCGCGCCTGCTCAGCAACCAGACCTTTCGCGACCTCTACCGCACCGGCACTCTCAATACGGACCAGCGTTTCAAGATCACCAACCTGACGATTCTCTTCACCGACCTCGAAGGCTCGACAGCCCTCTATGATCGGGTCGGCGATCTCGTCGCCTTCGACTTGGTGCGCGACCATTTCGCGGCGCTGCTCACGAGCATCGCTGCCGAGGGCGGCGCGGTCGTCAAGACGATCGGCGATGCGGTCATGGCGACGTTTCCGACGCCGGACCAAGCGATGCGTGCGGCGCTTCGGATGCGCGCGGCGATGCGCGAGCTCAACGAGGCGATCGGCCGCGAGGACCTCGCGCTCAACATCGGGCTGCACGGGGGGCCATGCCTAGCGGTGATGCTCGACGAGCGGCAGGACTATTTCGGGCAGACGGTCAATGTCGCCTCACGCGTGCAGGGATTGGCGGATCCGAGCGCCATTCTGGCGACGAAGTCGATCGTCGAAAGCGCGAATGTGGGGCGCATCCTCGCCGAGGCGGGATTCACGACCACAGCGCGCCAATCGTCGCTTCGCGGGGTGAGCGAGGCCGTGACGGTCTACGAGATCCGACAGGTGTCCTAGCCCGCGCGCCAGACGCGTCGAGTTGAGTTCGAGGACGAGGTCAGCCCGGCGCAACATCGCCGGGCTTACGTCTCGTGTCGCGGCCGCGGCCGTGATTCTGCCCTTGTGCGTTGATTGTCGCCTATCGACGCGCGATTTGCTCGGCGCGCTCTCTTCTCGACTGCGCTTTCAAGTCAAGGCTTCGGATAAGGCATGATGCGGCGCGCTACGGTCCATATTGTCGGAGCGGGATTTTCCGGGCTTTCGGCGGCGGTCCATCTGAGCGCCGCCTCCGACGTCAATATAGTCGTCCACGAGCGGGCCGTTCGAGCCGGCGGCCGGCGGCGTTCGTTTTATGACGAGGCGATGGGGCTGACGATCGACAGCGGCAATTATTTCGTGCTGTCGAGTTGGCGCTCGTCGATGGCGACGATAGCGGCGATCGGAGCGGCTGAGCAGTGGCGAGAGGAGGCCTTGGCCGAAATTCCCTTCGCCGACATGGCGAGCGGCGAGCGCTGGAGGCTGCGCCCGAACGCGGGGCGAATCCCTTGGTGGGTCTTCTCCCCGAGCCGGCGCGCGCCGCGCACGCTGGCGAAAGATTATTTTCAGGTCGCGAAGTTGTTGCGCGCCTCCCCTTCCGCCGTCGTCGCCGATTTCGCGCCGACCGAGGGGCCGGCCGCGGAGCGGATTTGGCGTCCCTTTGCGCAGGCCGGCCTCCATGTCGAGCCGAGCCGAGCCTCGGCTCGTCTCGCGGGCGCGTTGCTCGGCGAAACCCTCGGCAGCGGCGGACGCGGGGCGCGGATGATGTTTCCGGTCGGCGATTTCGCCCGCGCCTTCGTCGTGCCCGCGTTGAAGCATCTGCGACGACGCGAAGTCGTGATCCGGTTCGAGCGCGATCTTCGCAAACTCGAATTCGATGGCGATCGGGTGGTCGCGCTCGAATTCGAGCACGATCGCATCGACCTCGCGCCCGAGGACGCGCTCATTCTGGCTGTGCCGCCCTGGATCGCGAGCGCACTGGCGCCGGAGATATCCACGCCGACGGAATTCGCCGCCACGCTGACCGTGCATTTCGCGATGCCTCCTCCGCCCGGCGCGCCGCGCGTGCTCGGCATCGTCAATGGCCCGTTCCCGTGGATGTTCTGTTACCCGGACCGCATTTCGGTCGGGGTTCGCGACGCGGGCGAAGTGCTGGCGGCGCCGCGCGAACAGCTCGCCGCCGACTACTGGCTCGCCGCCGCCGCGCTGACTGGCCTTTCGGACGCCTTGCCCGCCTGGAGGATCATCCGGCAAAGGCGGGCCGGCTTTTTGGCGACCCCCGCGCAGGATGCGCTGCGCCCGACTTGCGAAACCCCTTGGCGCAATCTCTTCCTCGCCGGCGCCTATGTCCAAAATGGCTTGGCGGAATCGATCGAAGGTTCGTTGCGGTCGGGCGAGGTCGCCGCGCGGTGTATCGCCGGCCGCATGCTGTCTCCCCTGCCCGCCCTCTAGGCGCGCGCGTGCGCGCCGGCGTCGGTCGTCAACGGCCTGCATTGGTTGTTTTCAACGGATTTTTCTTTCTGACAATCTAGATCGATGCTACTCTTCTTTTTATCGCAATTCTCCATCCCGATGACTTGGCCAAGCTGTCAAAGAAGTCCCGCCACCCAAAGGCTCCTGCGCCCGCCCGCGACTCGCGTCGCACCGCGACGCAAGCTTGCGGATCAGCGGTTGCGGTTATTGGAGCGGCTGACCGGCCTGCTCTCGGCCAGGCGATCATCGTCGTGCATACGATGACGATGGAGGGCAGGTTTTAGGCGATCGATAGGGTGCTCGAGCTCGCTGGCGAACTCGACCGCTCTCAAGGCTTCGTGCATGCCTAAACTCCCGCGTCGGCGCCGCGGCCACAGCTGACGAATCGAGGCGCGGGGAGGTCGACGCGAAAATTTTCCGCCTCGCAACTACTTGAAATCGCTTAAAACCGCGAAGGAATCCCGGAAACGCCGTCGCCGAGAGTCAAAAAGGGCGCGTGGGCGCCGAATTCCCCGCCCCGCAAGAGCAGGGCAGGGGGGAAGCTTCTCAGCCGGCCGGGTGCGCCTCGCTCCGCGCCAGCGCGCTTTCGAGATTTTCGATCTCCTGCGCGGCGGAACGCCTCATCTTGGCTTCCGCTTCCCGGTACAGCGCGACGATGCGCTCGCCCGCCGAAGTCAGCGCTGCGCCGCCGCCCTTCAGGCCGCCGGGTCGCGCGGTGACCAGCGGCTGGCCGAAGAGATGGTTGAGTTCCTCGACGAGCAGCCAGGCGCGCCGATAGGACATTTTGTGCGCGCGGCCGGCGGCGGAGATCGAACCTGTCCGAGCGATCGCCTCCAGCAGCGCGATCTTGCCGGGCCCGAGCCGGCGCTCGCCGTCGAAGTCGAAACGAATGGTCAGCCGCGTCGGCATGCGGGGCTCCGAGCGCTCAGCCCGAGTGGGCATAGTCCCAATAGAGTTCGCGCGCGCGGCGGAAAGCGGGACCCGGCTGCAGGTCCCGCGCGTCGATGCGGCGAACGGGCGTCACCTTGCTGTAATTGCCGACGACGAAAATTTCGTCCGCCGTCTCGAAATCGGCGTAGCTCAGTGTCGCCTCGCGCACCGGCTTGCCGTCTTCGCGCAGCAGCGCAAGCACCCGCCGCCGCGTCACGCCGGCGAGGAACGAGCCATTGGCCGTTGGCGTCAGAATTTCGCCGTCCTTGGCGAGGAAGATGTTGGCCGTGGCGAGTTCCGCGACATTGCCGAGCATGTCGAAGAGCAGGCAATTGTCGAAACCTCGGGTGCGGGCCTCCATCAGCGCGCGGGCGTTGTTCGGATAAAGGCAGCCGGCCTTCGCATCGATCGGCATCGTCGTCGCCAGCGGCTTGGCGTATGCGGAGCGCGTGATCGAAACGCCCGTCGGCTCGGGCAGCGGCGCCTCATAGAGGCAAAGGCAGAAGCGCGTCGACTCCGGGTCGGGCGGCACCGAGCCGACCCCGTTGCGCTCGGCCCAATACATCGGCCTGATATAAAGATGCGCGCCGGGCGAGAATTTCTTCATGCCCTCGCGTGTGAGTTCCGCCATCGCCTCGACGCTCATGGTCGGCTTCAACCACATGGTTTTCGCCGAATTGTTGAGGCGCGCGAGATGCCGGTCGAGGTCGGGGGTGCGCCCGTCGAAGGCGCGCGCCCCGTCGAATACGCTGGAGCCGAGCCAGAAGGCATGCGTGCGCGGACCGACGATCGCCTTGTTGCCCTCGAACCATTCGCCGTCGAGAAAAGTATGGGTCAGGGACCAGTCAGCCATGGGACGCACTCATGATTTGGATGCCAAGCTCAGGGTATCCGACATAGGCCCCTATCGAGCCTCGATAAAGGCGAATCTCATGGATTCTCGATTAGGGTTGATGGGTGACCGCGCGGGCGGGGCATGGCCCTCTCCGCGGCGCGGAGAGGGCGCTTCTCGTTTGCGTCGTCGCGACCCGGAAGTTCCTATCGCATGGCGCCCATGAGAGCGCGGCGGCACCGGGCGGAAAGCGAGGGACCGTTTGCGCGGAGGCAAGCGGCGACGCGGCCGCCGCCGAGCGGCACACCGCCGCACAAGGCTCGGTAGTCCGGTCCGCAAGACCAACGAAGAATACGGAGTTCCCGCCGCGGACTCATCGCCGGATACTTCCCGGCAGCCGCGGGCGCCGCAGTTGCAGGCGCCGAGGTCGTAGCCGCAGGCGCTGTGGGCGCGGAAACCGTTGGTGCGCTTTACGCCTGCGCGGCCGCCGGCTGAGAAGGGGTCGGAGC
>JBAQGU010001147.1:0-4834 GCA_049287975.1 Roseiarcus sp. | reverse complement strand
GGCGGAAGACGCCGCTCCGATGTGCGGCTCAAGCATGACCTCGTCTTGCTTGGACGCCTCGACGACGGTCTGGGTTACTACCGCTTCACCTATAACGGCGGCCACACTTCGTACGTCGGCGTGATGGCGCAGGAAGTGCAAAACGTCATGCCCGAGGCGGTCACGCGTGACACGGACGGTTATCTGCGCGTCTCGTATGACAAACTCGGCCTCCCGTTCGAGACTTACGACCAATGGCTCGCGACGGGCGCCCGATTGCCTGTGCCCAAGATGGTCGCGCATTGACGTAAACCGCACGACGCGCAGTCTCGCCCCGTTCCCGGGGGACCAACCGGTCGAGGCGAGACGGCGTTTATGGACACCTTCGTCGGCTCGGTGCATGACGCCACAGTTGTGGCCACCGCGCATCAAGCGGGAGACGGATCGTGTTCGCGGCTAACGAGCGGCATGGCTGCGACGTCGACTGGTCGCGCAGTTGTCGACAGCCCAGAGCCATCGCAGCGGCGGCGGTCGAAACGCCGCGAGTGGCGAATCGAACGCGTATGGTCCGGGCGCTCGTCGACGTCGCACTGGCGTTCGAGCAATTGCAAATTGCAAAAGTCCTGGATCGAGGCTAAACTGTGACGAGGAAGTTCGGAAAGGCGACTGGGGAATACCGGGGACCGCGCCGATGGAAGCAAAGGATTGGCTACCGATTTTTTTCGAACGTTCAAACGCGGAAGCCACGCTTTGGAATATCGAGATCGTTGTCGTGCTGGGCTTGGTCGCTTTTGTGGGCGGCGCCGGCGCGAGGCTAGAGGGTCGCTTGATTAAGGTCGCGATCATCATCGCGTTCCTGGTCATGGTCGCATTCAACATTTTGGCGATTGTTCAGGTGACGGAGCAGCGCGCCATACTCGCCGATCTCATCCACCAGATTAGCAGTCCCAGTAGTATTATGGACGAGTTTCGAACAAAATCCGGCGTTGTTTCGCCACTCGACGTTCCTTCGGTTTGGTTGGTCGTGGGCAGCCACATCGTGGTGGACTTTGTGGTCTGCTTGTTTGTCTGGTTGTATCCAAAGTTCGCTGCGCGTCCAGCGGAATAGCCCGCGGCAACGCCCCGATTTCGTTGGTCGAAATCTAATGGACGGCAAAGCCGATAGACGAAAGCGATTGGCTAAGGGACTCAGTTTCGCCCTTTTTCTCGGTACAGTCGAAGTACTTGGATTGTATCATGGCATCCCCTCAAATTTCGCTTTCTTGTCATTGGTTGGTGCTGCGTACACAATTTATCTCAATCTCGTTCTGAATGGTCTATTTTCTGTATACGATACCATAGGCTGGTTCAGTCCGCCCGGTAGTAGTTCGTCGCGCAAAACACGAGACGGAACCTCAAGTCCGCTGACCGTGATCCAGCCCGATAGCCGGGCCAGCACCCGCCGTGTAGGAATCGTTCTAGCCGGCGGCGGCGGCAAGGGCGCCTATCAGATCGGTTGCTGGAAGGCGATACAGAGACGCGGTCTTAGAATCGATGCTGTCGCTGGAACGTCTGTTGGTGCTCTAAACGCGGTAATGATTGCTCGCCGCGACCCCGCCTTGACAGAATATACGGAATATATTTGGCGACACATGTCGGCCAGTCGACTAGGTAGGCTTGACGTGGTGCGGTTATTGTTCTCGCCGTGGACCTATGCCAGCTACCGG
This sequence comes from Roseiarcus sp., assembly GCA_049287975.1. GTDB lineage: Bacteria > Pseudomonadota > Alphaproteobacteria > Rhizobiales > Beijerinckiaceae > Roseiarcus. The sequence goes on along the minus strand of JBAQGU010001147.1, from coordinate 3,149 downwards.
CAGCGCTATCGCGGCGATCGGCTACCTCCCAGCGTCCTGCCGCTGACAGCGGCGGTATTGGTGGTTACGGTCTGCGTTGCCTGGTATCTGAAATCGCAAATTCAGTGGTCATTCTCCGAACCCTCTGGCCACTGGATAAGCTGGATCTGGGTAGCCGTCTTGATCGTGTATCTCGTGCGGCTGCTGGTAGTTGGCGCGATGGCGGCGGGGCTGATCGCGATGGCGCCGGGAGTTATTGATATCGGCCCCACGCAGCGACTGGTGAAGGAGATGGTGCCGCCAGGCACTTTCAAGGCGTCAACCTGCAAGTGCTTCGTAACTACAGCCGAGCGAAAGCTTTTATATGACCGCGATGACCCACACCACGACCGCGGCCCCATTCATCAACGTCGGGCGGGCCGGCGGTTCGAACCTCGAATCGTTTATAGCCCGGTCTACTGGCCGCTCGACAAAGCCGAGTCCGACATCGGTATTGTTGGCACCCACTTGATTTTAGCGATGAGCGCGGCCTTACCGATCCTGTTCGAGGTCTTCCGGATCAAAAACAATTGGCATTTCGACGGTGCGTTGGCAGACAGATTGCCGATCCGTCCACTATTGGACTATGGCTGTCGGCGGATATTCATCATTCATCTGGATGCGACCGGACGCGACGTACTGGATGGGCGGTGCTTCGAGGTCCTGACCCGCGAAGGCCTCGTCGCGAAGCTGGAATGGCAAGCGCGACTACAGCGCCTGGCTCGCGATTATACGGCAGCCCAGGACGCCGCCGTGCAGCGGTCCGGGCTGGTTGCCCTGGCGCAACCGAGTCGGCCGCGAGACAAGACGGCGCTCGCTAGTGAGATCATCCATGTCGTTCCTTCTCGGGATCTGGGCACGTTCTTGACCGGAACAATGAATTTCACCGGGCGCAAGGCTCGCTGGCTTATCGAGCTCGGCGACCGGGACATGACCCGGATATTAGACGCGCTAGATGCATCACGCGCTTGATATAAGATTGGCCGGGCTGTCGCATCGCAACGGCCCAGAATTATTCTCGATCGTCCGACTACTGACCGACGAACTTTACGAGAAGCTGCTGATCCTCGAGGCCGGCGATGACAAGGGCAACGTAGTCGAACGCGAGCGCCGCAGCACAGTGACCCACGCCACGAACTCTTTCTGTCGCGCCTGGCGTGGAATGTCCTTTCCCGCCGTCATCCAAATTGCCGCCGGTCAGTAAGGTGGCAACCGAGCATGCAGACGGGTACTGAAGTATCGCAGGAGTTGGTAGGCGCCGCGTCAGCGCGGCTTGCGCAGCAGCCGCTTCCGGCGCTCGCCGGGCTTGAGTTCATCGCCAAAGACGTAGCGGCCGATGATGGTTCGCTTTCGAGTTTTCGGCGAAACTTCGCCGGGGTTACGGTGACAGTGCACTTTTCGATCCGCAGGATGACGGAGGCATCAAGCAACCCTATGTTTGTCTGGATAAAGTGCACTGTCACCGTAATCGCGTAATCCGTAATCCCTATCCGCGGCGTCCATACCAGGCGGAGCGCGAGCGGCATCAGTTCCTGGCGTCGGTGGCCGCCGGGCCTGCGCGGGCGTGGGAAAGGGACTAGCCGGTCGCTAGGCGGCGTGTGTCCTCATGGCCGCGTCAGCGACCTCATCGACGCCGAGGCGTTGTGCGCCAGTTTGTCCGAATTGAACCCCTTTGCGGCCGATCCGAACCTTCACAATCAAGCCGGTCTGCGCGACGTTGATTGCACACGAGTTCGGCTCCGACATGCACATCGAGGGCGGCAAGGTCGAGGCCTATCGGCGGCGGGCGGGCAAATTCCGCTGAGCCAAACGCAGTCGAATGGCGGCGCTCGACCGCCAGAGCAAGGACGTTTCCATATGCTCAAAGGGTTCTCCGTTCCCCTCACCCCGCAGGGAAAGTCCACGCTCGCGACGCTGCCGCCATGGCACTATTCCAGCGATTGCGTCGCCATCGAATTCTGGGCCGATCGGAGCGCGGTCGCGGCCGTTCTCCCTCCGGGCCTGGCGGTCGACGAGAACTCCGCAGGGCGCGGTTTCTTCTGGTTTCTGGATTGGCAGTTCACCGGCTCGAACGACGAGCTCACGGACCCCGCGCGCTACCAATACCGGGAGGCCTTCCTTCTGGTCGAGGCGGTCTTTGAGGGCAAGCCGGTAAATTACTGCCCTTACATCTTCGTGGACAACGACGCCGCCATCGCGCGCGGCTGGGCGCAGGGTTTCCCGAAGAAGCACGCCAGTGTTTACCAAACCCGAAGCTTTTCCGCGCCCAGTCCGGCGGCCGCTCCGCTTGCCAAAGGAAGCCGGTTCGGCGCCAGCGTGGCGGCCCACGGCGAAAGACTTGCGACGGCCCGCATCCAGCTCGAGGAATCGGCGCCGGATCCGTCGACCGTGTTCAATCGGCCGACAACGATGCGCCGCTATTTTCCTCAGCTCACGGCCGGCCGTCAGGACAAGCCCGCGGTCGACGAGCTCACCATGTCGCTGACGGACGATCTCGCGATCGTCGACGTGTGGGCGGGGTCGGCCGAACTGAAGATCCCCGAAGTGGACGGTGAGGACATGCACCTGCTCGCGCCGCTGCGCGTCGGCCGGGGCTATCGGCTCGGCATGGCCTATTCTGTGACCGATCTGCGCATTTTGAAGAACTACGCCGGGTGAACCCTGGACCAACCTCCAGGCATCAAGAGAGTCGATGCCATGCCGCTCTACACCCTGACGACTCGAGCGGGTGTACTCACCGATGCCGCGAAGGCGAAGCTCGCGGGCGAGCTGACGACACTTCATGCGGACTTTTCGGGTGTTCCGAGAAACTGGGTGCATGTCGTCTTTCAGGACTATGCGCCCGGAAATGGCTTCACCGCAGGAGAACCGTCGGCAACCGCTGCGCTGACGCTTTTGATTCGAACTGGCCGATCACCCAAATACAAACGCGAGTTGCTGCAGCGGCTTTGGACGTTGTTCCAGAGCGCCACCGGGGCGCCCGACGACCAGATCGTCGTCGGCATTCAGGAAGTTCCGCCAAGCCAAGCCATGGAGATGGCGCAGATCATGCCGGACGTTGCTGGCGACTAGGCGACGCCCCCGGGCGCCGGAGCGTCTAGATTATTGGGCCTATCAGGGCTACCTTGTCG
>JBAQGU010001146.1:0-7330 GCA_049287975.1 Roseiarcus sp. | reverse complement strand
GAACAAAAAGCGCGGCCCGAACGCCCGCCCGCACATGCCGTAATGCCCGGCGCCGAACGAGCCGCCGATCTGTAGCGTGAGCTTGGGCACGTCGGCGTTGGTGACGGCCTGGATCATCTTCGAGCCGTGCTTGACGATCCCCGAAGTCTCCGCCTCGACGCCGACGAGATAGCCGGTGGTGTTCTGCAGGAAGACGATCGGCAGGCCGGCTTGACAGCAGAGCTGGATGAACTGGCCCGCCTTGGCGGAGCCGGCCGCGTCGATCGGACCGTTGTTGCCGATCAGCCCGATTCCGCGCCCCTCGACCGCCGCGTGCCCGCAAACGGTGGCGTCGCCGTAGGCCGGCTTGAAATCGAGAAAATCTGAGCAGTCGACCAGCCTGGCGATCACCTCGCGAACTTCGTAGGGTTTGCGATAGTCGACCGGGACGATGCCGAGCAATTCCTCTGCGTCGTAGAGCGGCGGCGGCGCGGCGGCGCGGGTCTCGCGACGCGCCCATCCGAGTTTGGCGAGGATTTCGCGGCCGATCCTGAGCGCGTCCGCGTCGTCCTCGGCGAGATATTCGCCGAGGCCCGTCGTCGAAGTGTGCAGTTCGGCGCCGCCGAGCGCCTCGTCGCCCGCGATTTCGCCGGTCGCGGCCTTCAGCAGGGGCGGCCCGGCGAGGAAGACCTTGGAGCGGCCGCGCACCATCACGACATAGTCGGCGAGCCCGGTCTGATAGGCGCCGCCTGCGGTCGAGGAGCCGTGCACGATCGAAATCACGGGAATTCCGGCCGCCGACAGGCGCGCCATGTTGGCGAAGGTCGCGCCGCCGCGCACGAACATCTCGGCCTGCAAGAACAGGTTGGCGCCCGCGCTCTCGACCAGTTGCACGTAGGGCAGTTTGCTCCGCAGCGCGATTTCCTGCGCGCGGATCGCCTTTTCCACGCCCATCGGATGCGCCGAGCCGCCCTTGATGCCGGAATCGTTCGCCGCGATCATGCAGCGCGCGCCCGAAATCATGCCGATGCCGACGATCGAGCCGCCGCCGTAGACGTTCTCCTTGCCGTCGTCCTCGTGCATTCCGAGGCCGCAGAGCGTGGAGAGTTCGAGGAACGGCGCGTCGCGATCGAGCAAGAGGTTGACGCGGTCGCGCGGCGGCAACTGGCCGCGCTGGCGGAATTTGGCGTCGGACCGGCCGGAAGCCTCGCGAACCTTCGCTTCCAGCGCTCTGAATTCGGCGATCAGTTCGAGATGCGCGGCGCGATTGGCGCGGAACGCGTCGCTGTCGACGATGACGTTCGAGCGTATCGCCGGCATGCGGACGCCTCCCTTCGCCCGTTGAAACGAGCGGCGGTCATATTGTCGGAGCGCGCCGGAGCGGTCGAGGCCTTTTTTCCCGTCATTGCGAAGCAACCCCAGGCCGCATCACGCGGCCCCTGGGTTGCTTCGTCCCTCAGCTCCTCGCAATGACGACGCGACGACGTCAGCCACGCCAGCGCCCGGCAAGTTCCTCAGCCCATGTTGCGAAGGCAATCGCCGAGTGGGGCGCCAGTCATGAGATGCACGATCGCTGCGAGCGCCGAAACGGGGGTTGGGATAACCGAGCGGATGGACAAAGGGGGGCCTCGGCGATCATGATCCCATAGCGGGTTGACACCGCGGCTGTCGGGACGCGAGCGCTTCGGCGATCGCCGCCGAAACGAGAGGAAGAGGCCGAATTGGAAGCCGAGCCAGCGCTGTGGCAGGAATTCACGCCGCTCTCACAATCCATCGCCGCGACAGCTCGAGAAGCGCCGACGCGGCGCGCCGTCGCCGTCGAACGGAAGAGCTTGACCTGGGGCGAGCTGGACACCCTCGTCGATCGCATCGCGGCCGGCCTGCAGCGCGACGGCGCGCCGCCGCGCAGCGCGATCGCGATCTGCGCTTCGGCGTCGGTCGAGTACCTCGCGGTCTTCCTCGGCGCGTTGCGCGCGGGGATCGCCGTGGCCCCGCTGGCGCCGTCGTCGGCGTCCGCCAGTCTCGCGGCGATGATCGCCGACTGCGATGCCGCGCTCGTGTTCGTGGACGCCTCGACCCGCGAGACATTCGAGACGATCGCGCTGAACCGTCCGCGGATCGCGCTCGACGACAGCGGCGCTGGGGAAGCCTTCACGCGATGGCTCGCGCCCGACGGCGCGAAGCCGAGGCCGGTCGAGGTGGCGCCCGACTGGACCTTCAACATCATCTATTCCTCCGGCACGACAGGCGCCCCCAAGGGCATCGATCAGCCGCACGGCATGCGCTGGCTACACGTCAAGCGCTCCGCTCTATTCGGCTATGGCCCGGACGCGGTCACCCTGGTCTCTACGCCGCTCTATTCGAACACGACTCTGGTCAGCGTGTTCCCCGCGCTCGCGGGCGGCGGCGCCGTCGTGCTGATGAAGAAGTTCGAGGCGCGCGAGTTTCTCCGGCTCGCGCAATTCCACCGCGCCACCCACGCCATGCTGGTGCCCGTGCAATATTCACGCATCATGGCGCTCACCGACTTCGACGAATTCGACCTCTCGAGTTTTCGGATGAAATTCTCGACCAGCTCGCCGTTCGGCGCCGCGCTGAAGCGGGAAATCCTGGGGCGCTGGCCGGGCGGCTTGGTCGAATATTACGGGATGACCGAAGGCGGCGGGACGTGCATACTGGTCGCGCACGAATATCCGGATAAACTTCATACGGTCGGGGTCCCCGCCGAGGGCCACGACATCCGCCTCATCGACAAGGAGGGGCGCGAACTCCTGCCAGGAGAGATCGGCGAGGTGGTCGGCCACTCCGGCGCGATGATGTCAGGCTATCACAATCTGCCCGACAAGACGCGCGAGGCCGAATGGCGCGACGCCTCGGGCAAGCGGTTCATCCGCACCGGCGACGTCGGACGTTTCGACGGGGAGGGATTCTTGACCCTTCTGGACCGGCGCAAGGACATGATCATATCGGGCGGCTTCAACATCTATCCCAGCGATCTCGAGGCCGTATTGAGCGCGCGCGCCGATGTCGCCGAGGCGAGCGTGGTCGGCGCGCCCTCCAAAGCCTGGGGCGAGACGCCCGTGGCCTTCGTCGTTCCGGCGCCGGGCGCTATCCTCGATGCCGAGGAACTGCGCGGCTGGGTGAACGCGCGGCTCGGCAAGACGCAGCGGCTGGCCGCGGTGCGGCTCGTCGATCGATTGCCGCGCAGCGCGATCGGCAAGGTTTTGAAGCGCGAATTGCGCGACTTGTTCGGCCAATCGGATTAGGTCGGCTTCGTCAGGAGGTGAGCGCCATGGAAGAACAGCCAATCGTCGTCGAAATCCAGGAAGTCGGCCCGCACGCGCGCTATCGCGTCCTCCGTCTCAACCGGCCTGAGCGGCTCAATGCGTTCGTGAAGGCCCTGCTGCTTCAGCTGAGGGCGGCGCTCGAGGAGGCGGGCGGCGACGCCGACTGCCGCGCGGTGCTGTTGACCGGGACGGGACGCGGATTCTGCGCCGGGCAGGACCTCAGCGAAAGGCTGTTGCCGCAGGGGGCGCCGCCGCGCGACCTCGGCGACACGCTCGGCGAGCTGGCCAATCCGATCGTGCGCCTGATGCGGTCCTTGCCGATTCCGATCGTATGCGCGGTCAATGGGGTCGCGGCCGGCGCGGGCGCCAATCTCGCCTTCGCCTGCGACATCGTGCTCGCCGCGCGCTCGGCGAGCTTCCTGCAGGCTTTCGCCCGGATTGGGCTGATGCCTGACCTCGGCGGGACTTATTTTCTCACGCGCCTGATCGGGCCGGCGCGAGCGCGCGGGCTCGCGATGCTGGCCGAACCGCTGGACGCCGCGCGCGCCGAGCAATGGGGTCTGATCTGGAAGGCCGTCGACGACGCCTCGCTGATGGAGGAAGCGCACGCGCTCTGCCGCCGGCTTTGCAATGCGCCGACGCAAGCCCTGGCGGCGATCAAACAGGGGATCGACGCCGCCGCCGTCAACAGTCTCGACCAGCAGCTCGATCTCGAGCGCAACCTGCAGCGCGAACTGGGCCTGTCGCCGGACTTCGCCGAGGGCGTGCGAGCTTTCCTGGATAAGCGCCCCGCCGCGTTCGGCGGAACGCCGCGAAAGATGTGACGCGGGCGTGCAAAAGGTTCCTCGGTCGCAGCGGGGTTCTTTCCCGGCGCGCCCACGCCCGTCGTGCGCGCCTGGTTCGCAGACGATGGCGATGGCTCCGACGGAATGGTCGAGAATGCGTCCGAGCGCCGGAACTGAATATTGTGCGTGGCGTTGTGGCTGCGGACCTCGACGAGGCCGGCGCGCCTCCCGTTCGTTGCAAGGGCAGGATTTGAAAGCGCACGAGTTACGGACCGAGCCATTCGCCGTTACCTCTTCGCCGGGGCTGGGCGCCAGCATCATCGGCGGCGCCGACTCGCGGCCGCGGACGATGAAGTCCGGACCGAATGGCGTCCGCCACGCCTGCCGCAGACATGTCTAAACCCGATGCGGACCGCGATCTGCGCGAAAGCGGGGCGTTGGCCGCCTCCCCTCCGCGCGCGACGTATCGGTTGCAGATGCATCGCGAATTCGACTTCGACAAGGCGCGCGCCATCGTTCCCTATCTCGCCGAGCTCGGCGTCAGTCATGCCTATCTATCGCCGATCCAGACGGCGCAGCCCGGTTCGATGCACGGCTACGACATCGTCGATCATGGCGCGATCAATCCTGAACTCGGCGGCCTCGAGGGGTTCTATCGGTTCTCGGATGCGCTGAGGGCGGCGGGCCTGTTCCTGATCGTCGACATCGTTCCCAACCACGCCGGCGTCGGGGGTTCGCATAATTCCTCCTGGCTATCCGTCCTGGAATGGGGCGCTCTGTCGCCGTTCGCCCACGTATTCGACATAGATTGGAACCGCCCGGGCGCGGGAGGCAAACTCGTCGCGCCGTTCCTCGCAAAGCTCTACGGAGAAGCGCTGGCCGCGGGGGAAATTCGTCTTGCTTTTGACCCACGGACCGGAGGCTTCAGTGCGTGGCATCACGAGCACCAGTTCCCGATCTGTCCGATCGCCTATCCCGATATGCTCGAACCGGCCGCCGCGATCCTCGATGACGCCGACGACAGGGTTGCGCTGCTGGGCGTCAGCGAAGCGTTGCGCGAGATGTCGGATGCGATCAAATCGGAGCCAGGGGAAGCCATCGCCGAAAGAGCGGGCGAACTGAAATTGCGTCTCGAGGCGCTAGCCGCCGATAGGCCCTCCGTCGCGTCCGCGCTGGACCGCGTCATCTCGAATTTCAATGGGGTCGCCGGCAATGCGGCGAGCTTTGGCCTGTTGCACGGCCTGCTGGAACAACAGCCTTATCTGCTTTCGTTTTGGCGCACTGCCGAGAGCGACCTCAACTACCGCAGGTTCTTCGACATTACCACCCTGGCGGGCATCCGCGTCGAAGATCCCGATGTTTTCGAGAGAACCCACCGGGTCATTTTCGGCCTGATCGCCGAAAAGCGCATCCACGGATTGCGTATCGATCACGTCGACGGCCTCGCTGACCCCGAAGGATATCTCAGAAGATTGCAGAGCGTAGTCGGGCCGGGGTTCTACATCGTCGTGGAAAAGATACTCGAACACGGCGAAACGCTGCGCAGGTGGCCGATATCCGGAACTACCGGCTATGACGCGCTCCATGTCCTGGATGGCCTGTTCGTGGACGGCAATTCGCAGGCCGCGTTCACTCGCGATCGGCGGCGCTACGCTGGCGACTCGGCGGATTTCGACGACGAACTTCGCCGGATCAAAACGGGAATGCTGCGCCGCTCGTTCGGCAGTGAGTTCGATGCGCTGGTCGACAATCTCAAAGGCATCGCGAATGCCTCGCCATACACCCGGGACTTCACCCGCCCGGCCCTGGCTCGGGTCGTCGCGGAAATGATCAGCCGGTTGCCGGTCTACCGATCTTATCTGACTGACGGCGAAGTCTCCGCGGAGGATCGCGAGCTCATTACCGACACCGCCGCCAATCTCGCGACTGCGTTCGAGTTCCCCGACCTGCCGCTGCTCGATTTCCTTGTCTTCGTTCTGCTAGGCGCTTTCGAGAACGACAAACTGTCACTCGATCCCGTTCGCGTCGGCAAGGTTCGCCGGCTGTTCCAGCAGCTGAGCGGCCCGGTGATGGCCAAGAGCCTCGAGGATACTTTGTTCTATCGCGACACCCGTCTGATCGCGCTCGACGAAGTCGGAGGCGACCCGACTCGATTTGGCGCGTCCCCGGAAGAATTCCATGCCGCCAACATCGCGCGCTGTCGGCTTTGGCCGCATTCGATGGTCGCCACCGAAACCCATGATTCCAAGCGTGGCGAGGATGTCCGCACACGTCTCGTCGCGCTTACCGAAGTCCCCGCAGACTGGGAAACAATCGCCGACCTGTGGATCGACGTTTCGATCGATCAGGGCGGAGCCAAACTCGACGAGAATGATCTTTATTTCGTCCTTCAGACAATCATCGGTGCGTGGCCGCTGGAGATGCTGGGAGAGCCGGATCCGCAGGCGATCGCGGCGTTCGTGGAACGGCTTCACGCCTATTTTCGCAAATCGCTTCGAGAGGCCAAACGCCGCTCGAGCTGGCTCGATCCCAACTCCTCCTACGAAGACGCAGTCAACGATCTCGTCCAGGCGGTGCTGGCCGTCGATGGACGATTCTTGCGTGAAGCCATGCCCTTCGTCCGAAGGCTGGCGCATGTCGGCATGTTGAACAGCCTCTCCCGCCTCGTTCTGAAGTGCACCATTCCTGGCGTCTCCGATACCTACCAGGGAACGGAGTTCTGGGATTTCTCACTCGTCGATCCTGATAATCGCAGACCGGTGGATTTCGACGGGAGAATCACGGCTCTTGGCGGCGCGTCTCCAGTCGAACTGCTCGAAAGCTGGACGGATGGCCGCGTCAAGCAGGAAGTGGTCAGGCGGTTGCTGGCGGACAGAGCGGAGGCTCCCGAGCTTTATGCGTTCGGTGATTACCTCGCCCTCTCAGCGTCAGGCGGGGGCTCCCGACACGTGGTTGCTTTCAGTCGGAATTGGCAAGGCGCCTCGCGGGTGATCGTAGCCGGCAGGCTTCTAGCCGAATTGAGACAAGGCAGCGGCAGCCCCTTGGCAAAGACGTTTCTGCCCGTTTCCATCGGACGTTGGCGGGATGTCTTGACCGAAAGGGAATGGGATTTCGGTTCTGCTCAAATCGACCTCGGCGAGCTGCTTTCGCCCTTGCCCGCCGCCCTCTTGCAACCGATAGCTGAAGGAACGAGCGCCACCTCCTCCGCTCCGCCGTCATGACCGGGCTTGTCCCGGTCATCCACGTCGGCGTGGCGCCGGATGGGCCGGAAACTGGAAC
>JBAQGU010001145.1:0-2032 GCA_049287975.1 Roseiarcus sp. | reverse complement strand
GGTCATCGGCGCGGGGCTGACCGGAATCGAGGTCGCGGCCGAGATGCCGGGCCGGCTCCGCGCCGGCATGGACGATCCGCAAGCCCGCCCTCGCGTTATCCTAGCCGACCGGGCCGCCTGGATTGGCTCCGACATGGGTAGCGATGCGCGGCCAGTGATCACGGGGGCATTGGCGGCGCTGGGCGTGGAAATGCGGCCTGGGGTCACGGTCACCGCAATCGATGCTGGCGGCGCGATGCTCGCCACCGGCGAACGGATCGCTGCCGGGACCGTGGTCTGGTGCGCCGGCATGGAGGCCAACCCGCTGACCGCATGCTTCCCGGTGGTCCGCGACCCATCCGGCCGCCTGCCGGTGCGGCCCAGCCTGAAGATCGGCGGCCTGGGCGCGGAATTCGCCGCCGGCGATGCCGCCTGGTTCGCGATCGACGGTACCCATAGCTGTGTCATGTCCTGCCAGCATGGTCGGCCGATGGGGCGGTTTGCCGGCTACAACGTGGTCTGCGATCTGCTCGGTGAGCCAACGCTGCCACTGACGATCGACTGGTACACCACGATTGTGGACCTCGGTCCCTGGGGTGCGGTCTATACCGAGGGCTGGGACCGCCGGGTCGTCGCGCAGCGGGCAGCCGCCAAGCGCACGAAGGAGACGATCAACCGCCAGCGTATCTACCCGCCGCTGTCGCGGGATCGGCGGGAGATTCTCGCCGCCGCGGCGCCGGCCGTGCAGGCGCCCCCGGCCTATACCCGCGCTCAGGCCATTCGCTGAGCGTCAAGGCTGTGGTGATAAACCGGAGACCGATGCTGGCCGATGCGAGGGGCCGAGGTTGTCTCGCTAAGCGCGCCGGTAGCGCATTCCAGATAGCAGGCGCACTTCCAGCTTCTAGGGGCGGTCTCTGGGGATCGAACTTCGCCTTGTGTCCGGCGAAACACCCCCCTCCCCTCCCCGTAAGAACGGGGAAAGGCGGGTGCGGCGGGGAATTTCAATCCGCCAGCAGCTCCGCGACGAAGCCCTCGACGCCCTGGGCGACGCGGGCGCAGCGCGCGCGTTCGGCATCGACGATCGCCACGACCTGACCATAGGCGCGCTGCAGATCATCGTTGATCACGACATAGTCGTAGAGCCGCCAGCGCTCGATTTCGCGCTTGGCGTTTTCGAGCCGCTGCCCGATCGTCGCCGCCGAATCCTCGGCGCGCCGCTCCAGCCGGCCACGCAATTCCCGCATCGACGGCGGCAGGACGAAGACGCTGACGACGTCGGACCCCAGCGCCTCGCGCACCTGGCGCGCGCCTTGCCAGTCGATGTCGAACAGCATGTCGCGACCCTGCGCGAGCACGGCCTCGACCGGCGCGCGCGGCGTGCCGTAGCCGTTGCCATGGACCTCGGCGGCCTCCAGCAAGTCTCCGGCCGCCTTCATCCGGTCGTATTGGGAACGGGTGGTGAAATGATAGTGGATGCCGTCGGCCTCGGAGGATCGGCGCGGGCGGGTGGTGACAGAAATCGACAGCGTGAGGTCGAGATTCTTGTCCTGCAGCAGCATGCGGGTCAGCGTCGTCTTGCCGGCCCCGGAGGGCGAGGACAGGATCAGGATCATGCCGCGGCGGCTCAAGGGCAAAGTCTTGCTCATTCGATGTTCTGCACCTGCTCGCGCAATTGCTCGATTTGGACGCGCAGTTCAAGCCCCTGCTGGGTGAGCGAGGCGTCGTTCGCCTTCGCGCACAGCGTGTTCGCCTCGCGGCCGAATTCTTGCGCCAGAAAGTCCAGCCGCCGGCCGACCGGGCCGCCTTCGGCGAGCAGCGCCCGCGCCGCCGCGACATGGGCCTTCAGCCGATCGAGCTCCTCGCGGATGTCGGCTTTGCCGGCGAGCAGGATCGCCTCCTGATGCAGGCGGTTCTCGTCGAAGCCGCGCGAGGAGCCCATCAGCGCCGCGATCGTCTCGGCGAGCCGCGCCCGCACCGCCTCGGGCTTGCGCGCGGGATTGTCGTCGGCGGCCTGCGTCAGCGCAGCGATGGCGTCGATCCGCTCGCACAGCAC
>JBAQGU010001144.1:0-2723 GCA_049287975.1 Roseiarcus sp. | reverse complement strand
CCGCGCGGCGACAGGTTCATCGCATCCATCAACGCCGGTTCGAGCTTGGCCTCTTCTATGTGGCCGGTCCCGTGCAGGTCGGCGTAGATCGAAAGCGGCTTGGCGACGCCGATGGCGTAAGAAAGCTGCAGGGTGCAGCGATCGGCCAAGCCGGCCGCGACTACGTTCTTGGCCAGGTATCGCGCGGCATAGGCCGCCGAACGATCGACTTTGGTCGGGTCCTTGCCCGAAAAAGCGCCGCCGCCGTGGGGCGCCGCGCCGCCGTAGGTGTCGACAATGATCTTCCGGCCGGTCAGGCCGCAGTCGCCGTCGGGACCACCGATGTGAAACTTGCCCGTCGGATTGACGTGCCAGACAGTATTGCCGGTTATCCATTCTCCAGGCAGCGCCTCGATGACATAAGGTCGAATGATGCGTGCGACGTCCTCGGAGCTGAGGCTCTCTTCCGTGTGCTGATGGGAAACCACGATCTGCGTGGCCTCGACGGGCTTGCCGTTCTCGTAGCGTACTGTCACCTGGCTCTTGGCGTCGGGTCCCAGCGTTTTTTCCCTGCCCGAGCGGCGCGCGACGGAGAGGACGTGCAGGATCTTGTGAGCGTAGTAGAGCGGCGCCGGCATCAACTCGGGGGTTTCGCGACAGGCATAGCCGAACATGATGCCCTGGTCGCCTGCGCCCTCGTCCTTGTTCCCCCCGGCGTCCACGCCTTGGGCGATGTCGGCGGATTGCGCGTGCAGCAGAACCTCAACGTCGGCATTGCGCCAATGGAAGCCGGCCTGCTCGTAGCCGATGTCCTTGACCGCCGCGCGAGCGGTGTCCGCGATCATGACTGGATCCAGCTTCGGGCCGCGCACCTCGCCCGCGATCACGACCCGATTGGTGGTCGCCAGCGTCTCGCACGCGACGCGGATCTGATAGGGATCCAGCCCGGCGCGCGCCCCCTCGCGAAAAAATAGATCCACGATCTCGTCGGAGATCCGGTCGCAAACCTTGTCTGGGTGCCCCTCAGACACCGACTCGCTGGTGAACTGGAAATTTTGACGCGCCATTAAACATATCTCCAATCTCGCCGCAGCGGCGTTGATGCCGATTCGCCGCGATCGCGTTCCCGTTCCCCCGGAGCGTCTGGCGAAACCGGGATGCTTTTGGCAGGGCACGTTCGTTCGGTCAAGCCAAAGCAAGCGCCACGTTCTTTTTATCGAACGCATCGTAATGGGAATATTTATTCCACAACGGCGGCGAGCGAGACCACGAGATCGAGAATCTTCTTGCGCACCTTGGCGTCTCGAATCGCGGCGAAAGCGCGATTGAGTTGAAGCCCTTCGCTGGTCGACAGGAAATCGACGAAGTGATTGTGGCCCTCGTCCTCCGCAAATCCGGGCGCGCGCTCCTCACCCGAAGGCGCATCCTCGAAGAAATAGGCCGGCGGAACGTCGAGAACTCGCGCGAGCTGTTGCAGGCGGCTGGCGCCGATCCGATTCGCGCCCTTTTCGTACTTCTGGACCTGCTGGAACGTGACGTCGAGCGCGTCGCCGAGTTTGCCTTGACTCATGCCCAGAATGAGCCGACGCATGCGGACGCGAGCGCCTACATGCTTGTCGATGGGGTTCGGCGCTTTGATCATTCACGCAACGTCCAGGGGGTTCACCCACACGGCAGGCTCACGCATGGGAAGTCCTAACCTATGAACGTTATGTGCGCAACGTACTAATTCCACGAAACTTGCGCGAGGCTTGCTCGAGGCCAAAATCGCTTGGATGATGATTCCATTAGCGATTCCGACGGGCCCACAGGCTTGCGAGCAACATCGACAGGAGTCCCGCCGCGAAAGTGGCCGATCCCCAGCGCGACTGCCAAGTCGGCGGGCGAGCGCCCGGCAACGCGCTGTCGAGCACCGCTTCGTTTCCGAGCGGGGCGGAAACGAGAACGCGGCCTTCAGCGTCGACAACAGCCGAAATCCCGGTGTTAGCGCCGCGCACGAGGGGAAGCCCGAGTTCGATGGCGCGAAGCCGCGCCTGCGCGAAGTGCTGGTAGGGACCCGCCGTCAAGCCGAACCAGGCATCGTCCGTGAGGTTGAGCAACCAGCTCGCGTGGCGCGCATCGCCTTCGCGAGCGCCCCATTCGTTGGGAAATATCGCCTCATAGCAGACCATCGCCAGCGCGTCGGGCAGTCCAGGGACATGAATCACGTTCGTGCCGAGGCCAGGATCGAAGCCGCCGGGGAATTGAACGAACTGCGTGACGCCGATTTTGTCGAGCCAAGACTGGAAAGGCATGTATTCGCCGAAGGGCACCAGATGATGCTTGTCATAACGCTCGGGTAGAAGCCCGCTCCGATCGAGAATCTCGATCGAATTGAAATAGCGGACGCGACTTTCCGCCCGCCTGCCATCCTCCATGCGCGCGGCGCCCGTGACGAGGACCGCGCCGCTGTGCAGGAAGTCGGCGATGCGCGCCAACGCGCCGGCATCTCGCGACAGGATGAAGGGAAACGCGGACTCGGGCCAAATGAGATGCGTCACGTCAGCGACGCCCGAGCGATCGGGCGACGTCGCGCGGTCCGACAAGGTGAGGTAGCGTCCCAAGATCTTCGCGCCCTTTTCGGGCGTGAAATCGTCCCCCTGCGAGACGTTGGGTTGCAGCAAGCGCAATTTGACGCCGGCGACAGGGGCGGGCGGCGGCGCCGCGAGGCGCGCCGCGCCGAATCCGGCGGCGAGCGCCAGGGC
>JBAQGU010001143.1:0-9550 GCA_049287975.1 Roseiarcus sp. | reverse complement strand
GGTCATCGGCGGGAAGAAGGCCACCTCGCGCGCGCCCGCGATCTTCGCGTCGTGCTTGACATGCGATCGATCGAGCGCGGCCCGGATGACGGAAGCCTTTTCGAACGCGTAGGCATAGCCCTCGCCGCGCGCCGTCAGCCAGCCGATGAGGTCGCCGACGGTGGCGACGACGGCGGGTGGATCGAGTTCCTCCTCCGCCTTGCCGATGCGCTCGCGGACCCAGGCGAAATATACCGCTTTCAAGCTAGCCTCCGACGTGATCGTAGCTAGCCTTCATATAGTCCCAGCCGGTGTAGAGCGTAAGGATCGCCGCGACCCAGAGCAGCACGGTTCCGACGAAGGTGGAACCCGGCAGCACCGCCTCGCCCGCCGGGCCCGCGATGAGAAACCCGAGGGCGAGCAATTGCGCCGCTGTCTTCCATTTCGCGACCGCCGTCACGGGAACCGGCACGCGCAACTCGGCGAGATACTCGCGCAGGCCCGAGACCAGTATCTCGCGGCAGAGGATCACGATCGCCGCCCAGAGCGAAGGACCCGCGATCGTGTGATCGGCCGAAAGCACGAGCAGTACCGCGGCGACCAGCAGCTTGTCGGCGATCGGGTCGAGCATGCGGCCGAGCGAGGACTGTTGCGACCAGGCGCGGGCGAGGTAGCCGTCGAAGAAGTCGGTGATCGCCGCGGCGGAGTATATCCCCAGGGCGGTCCAGCGCGCCCAGCCGAGCGCCGGCCAGAACAGAAAACCCACGACGATTGGAACCGCGGCCACCCGAGCATAGGTCAGGAAATTGGGCAGGTTCCAATTTCGGTTGGCTTTGCGGACGGGAAGATCGGCCATGCGAGCGCCAAGTGACAGTTTCGTTCCCCTCCCGTCAATAGTACGTTGCCGGCGCCGGGCAACGGAAGAGCTGGGGATGAGCCCCATCAGGCCGCCAGTCGGCGCGCGAACTTCGTCCAACCTCGCTCGAGGAGCCCGAAATGTCCAACGTTCACGTCGTCGATCATCCGCTGGTGCAGCACAAGCTCACCCTGATGCGCGACAAGACGGTTTCCACCAAGGGTTTCCGCCAGCTCTTGAACGAAATCGGCATGCTGCTGGCCTACGAGGTGACCCGCGACCTGCCGATGGAGATGGTCGAGGTCGAAACGCCGCTCGCCAAGACGATGCAACCGACGATCTCCGGCAAGAAGCTCGTATTTGCACCGATCTTGCGCGCCGGCGTCGGATTTCTCGACGGCATGCTCAATCTCGTGCCGAGCGCTCGCGTCGCCCATATCGGTCTCTACCGCGATCCGAAAACCCTCCAGGCGGTCGAATATTATTTCAAGGCGCCGACCGATGTCGCCGAACGGCTCGTCATCGTGATGGACCCGATGCTCGCCACCGCCAATTCGGCGGTCGCGGCGATCGATCGGCTCAAGCGGCAGGGCGTGAAGGAAATCCGCTTCGTCTGCCTGCTCGCCGCGCCCGAGGGCGTCGAGCGGCTCGGCAAGGCGCATCCCGACGTGGAAATCTGGACCGCGGCCATCGACGAGAAGCTCGACGAGCACGGCTATATCGTGCCGGGCCTGGGCGACGCCGGCGACCGGATGTTCGGGACGAGGTGATTTCGCGACCGTGTTCGAGGCGTCGCGAAACAATTGTTGCGGGGCGCCCGCTCGCGGCGCCGGGTCTATTCGGCGGCCTGGGCGAGCGCAGGATAGTCGGTGTAGCCCTCGGCGCCCTCCGAATAAAACGTCGCGATGTTCCACTGGTTGAGCGGGGCTTTCAGCGCGATACGGTGCGGCAGGTCGGAGTTGGCGAGGAACAACTTGCCGAAGCAGACCGCGTCCGCATCGCCCGCTGCGACGGCATTCGCCGCGGTCTCCGGCGTAAAGCCCTCGTTCGCGATGTAGACGCCGCCGAACGCCTTCTTCAGCGCGGGCCCCATTCTAGGTTCCTTCAACGATTCCCGCGCACAGAGGAAGGCGATCTTCCGCTTGCCGAGCTCGCTGGCGACATAGCCGAATGTCGCGGGCAAATTCGAATCGCCCATGTCGTGCGCGTCGCCGCGGGGAGCCAGATGCATGCCGACGCGGCCGGCGCCCCAGACCGAAACGACTGCATCTGTCACGTCGAGCATCAAGCGCGCGCGATTCTCGATCGAGCCGCCATAGCGGTCCGTTCGCTTGTTGCTGCCGTCCTGCAGGAATTGATCGAGCAGATAGCCATTGGCGCCGTGAATCTCGACGCCGTCGAAACCGGCCGCCTTCGCGTTCTCGGCGCCCTTACGAAACGCCGCCACCACGCCCGGCAACTCCTCGGTCTCCAGCGCTCGCGGCGTCGCGTAGGGACGCTCCGGACGCAACAGGCTCACATGTCCCTTCGCCGCGATCGCGCTGGGCGCAACGGGAAGCGCGCCGCCGTGATAGCTCGGGTCGGAGATGCGTCCGACATGCCACAATTGCAGCAGCATCCGGCCGCCTGCCTTGTGTACGGCGTCGGTGATTTGCCGCCAGCCGTCGACTTGCTCCTGCGACCAGACGCCCGGAGTATGGGGATACCCGACCCCCATCGGCGTCACCGAGGTCGCCTCGGAAATGATCATACCCGCACTGGCGCGTTGCGCGTAATAGGCGCGCATCAAAGCGTTCGGAACCCGCCCCGATCCACTCGACCGGTTCCGCGTCAGCGGCGCCATGACGATGCGGTTCGGAAGGCGAAGATCGCCGATAGTGACGGGTTCGAGAAGAGTCGGCATGCCGAAGGGTTCCTCACGGTGGCTGAACAGGGCCCGAGATAGGGGCCATGCTGCACCGCGGCAAGAGCCACCGGCGAAGCCCCTCTCCCGTTCGCGGGAGAGGGTCGGGGTGACGGTCGTGGGAATTGCCACACCCCTCCGGGGCCAAAGCCCGTCGAAAGACGGGCGTCTCCGACGCCCTATGGCGCCACCTTTTCCCGCAAACGAGAGAAGGGCAGCGCCTAGGCGAAGCGCCGCTCGAAACCTCCCGTGCGCTCCGCGAGATATTGCGCGAAATCGAAGTTGGGACGCTCGAGATGGCGGTCGCAGCTTCCCTCCACCCCTCACCCCAGCACTCTCCCGCAAGAGCGGGAGAGGGGGCGCTCCCGCTAGTGGCCGGCAGGACGGAAGTTCACGGTCCTCTTGGCGGCGTTGTCCATTTCCTCGGGCGTGAGCAACACGACGGTCTTGACGGCGACGGCGCCGCTCTGATTTGCCGCCAGCGCGACAGCGGCGGCAGCCGTGGCGTCGGGCAAGTCGACAATGACATATACGTCGACATCGCCGAAGGCGAAATAGAACGCCTCCAATTTTCCGCCCAGCCCTTCGACCATCTTCGTGACGGCCGCGCGGCGGCCCGTGCCGCCTTCCTTGGCGACGCCCTTGGCGCCCTCGACTGCGTATCGTCCCTCTAAAAGATACTTGGCCATGTGGGTCTCCTCCGTGAAGCTCGTCGTAAACGCCTCCCCGCCTTCACGAAGAAGCCCGCCCATAAATAGCGCTTCCGGAGCGACGATCGCAAGACGACCACTTGCGGGGAGGGAACCGCTCGGAGCCAGCGATCAACCCGGAAATCGACGCTCGAAACCTCCAGTGCGCTCCGCGAGATATTGCGCGAAATCGAAGTTGGGACGCTCGAGATGGCTGATATGCCCGGGCTCGGCGGCTCGGGAGCAAAGTCCGCGAAACACCTTTTCCGTGCAGCCGCGATCCTCCTCATTGACCGTGTCGAGCAGCGCCTTGACCTGAGCGAAATAAGTCTGCGCCTCGGGCGAATGCGCGAAATCCGCCGACATGCCGCCGCCGTACAGGATATTCACTTTGCCCGGTCCGCGCGGATGCAGCGACAGATACCAGAAATACCCCGGCGTAATCGTCACCAGCAGGCTCGGATAGACCGCCAGCAGGAACGTCGTGCGGCGGCGGTCGCCCTTCAGGCGCGTGTTGTCGGGATGCGCGAGCGCGATCTTCAGCGTGTCGTCCTTCAGGATCGTGTGATAGTTGAAGGCGCGGCGGCCCGGCGGGCACACCATCTCGCTGAGCTTGGAAAGGCCGCCGATCGTGGGGGCGTGACACACCGGCAAGTGATAGCTTTCCATGAAATTCTCGGCGAGGACTTTCCAGTTGGTGTCCCAGACGAGGACCTCGCGGAACGTCTCGACGTAATTTTCCATTTGGAAGTCGTCGACCAATTCCGCGACTTCTGAGAGCCGCTCGGACACGGGCGGCGCCTCCCGGTTGAGCGTCACCATGACCCAGCCGAGCCATTCCTCGCAGCGGATCTGCGGGAGCCGATAATCCTCCTTGCAAAATCCGCGATTGAGATCCATCGCCGGCGCGGCGCGCAACGATCCGTCGAGATTGTAGCTCCAGCCATGATAGGGACAGACGATCGTGCGCTTGTTGCCGGCGCCTTCCAGGATCGTGGACATCCGATGCCGGCAGACGTTGGACATCGCGCGCAATCGGCCCTCGCCGTCACGCACGACCGCGAGAGGCTCGCCCGCCAATTGGTAGGTGAGGTAATCGCCCGGCTCGGCCAGGGCGCTCGCTCGTCCGACGCAGACCCATTCGCGGGAGAATATCTCGTCGAGCTCGGTCTTCAGGAATTCCTCGCTGGTATAGACGCTGGGGGGCATCGCCCGAGCGCTTTCGAAAGGCCTGCTCACGTTGGCGAGCAGCTCGCGAACCGGCTGATTGATCGTCACGGCGTTTTCTCCTCGAAGGGCGGGCCCTTCCCCCCTCGCGGGGCCTCGTCGGGAAAGGTGGCCCCATAGCCACGTCGCGAGACGGACGTTCTTCCGAACGCCCTATGGAGCTGGATGAGCGAGGTGGCTCGGTGGGGACCGGGTAGCTTCGCCAATTTGTAAGCGCCTCACCGTTCGCCGTAAAGGGTGCGCCGTTGGAGCGGTTAGAACGGTCGTCGTCTTGTTTCCACGCTCCTACGCCGCGCGGGGTTCGATCGAGTCGAGAATAGCTCCGATTTGCCGCCGTCGCTCCATAAGGTCGAAGTCAGCCTGAAGGCCCAAGAATAGCCCTTCCGAAATGCCGAAATAACGGGCGAGTCGCAAATCCGTATCCGCGCTGACGGCGCGTTTACCTAGGACGATTTCGTTGATTCGACGCGGCGGCGCCCGGATTGCCCGAGCAAGCTCATTCTGACTGAGGCCCATCGGCTTCAAGAAATCTTGAAGCAAAACGTCGCCGGGCGTCGGATTCGGCAGGTCTTCAGCGTCAGGCATGGTAGTCGACGATTTCGACATTCGCGGCGCCTCCTTCGCGCCAGACAAAACAGATGCGCCACTGATCGTTGATACGAATCGAGTGCTGCCCAACGCGATCCTCCTTCAATGCCTCGAGCCTGCTGCCCGGCGGCGTGCGCAAATCCGATAGGGTCTTCGCACCATTGAGGTAACGCAACTTTCGTAGCGCCGTCGCTTGGATCTCCGAAGGCAGTTTTCGACTGACCCTGCCCGACCATACGCGTGCGGTTTTCCGGATCGGCGAAATCCTAAATCATCCGGCGCTGTAACGCATGCCGTTACGCGCCGCAAGTCATTCGCAGTGTTCGTTCAATGCCGGAAATGCCGCATGCCCGTGAAGACCATCGCGATCCCGGCCGCGTCGGCCGCCGCGATCACTTCGGCGTCGCGCAGCGAGCCGCCGGGTTGGATCACGGCGGTCGCGCCGGCCTCGATCGCCGCGACGAGTCCGTCGGCGAAGGGGAAGAACGCGTCGGAGGCGACGACCGAGCCGACGGTCGCGGGCGTCCCCTCTCCGGCCGCGTCCTTCGCCTTTTGCGCCGCGATGCGCGCGGAATCGACGCGCGACATCTGCCCCGCGCCGATGCCGACGGTCGCGCCGTCCCTGGCGTAGACGATCGCGTTGGATTTGACGTACTTGCAGACGCGCCAGGCAAATTCGAGATCGGCCAATTCCGTCGAGGTCGGCGCGCGGCGCGTGACGACCTTCAGAGCCGCGGGGTCGAGTACGCCGTTGTCGCGATCCTGCACCAGCAGTCCGCCGGCGACGGAGCGCACCGTCAGCGTCGGGGCGCGCGGATCGGGAAGCGCGCCCGCGATCAACAGGCGCAGATTCTTCTTCGCCGCGAGAATCGCCAGCGCCTCGTCGTCGACATCCGGCGCGATGATGGCTTCGGTGAAGATCTCGACGATTTTCCACGCCGCGTCGGCATCGAGCCGGCGGTTGAGCGCAACGACGCCGCCGAACGCGGAGACGGGATCGCACGCGAGCGCCTTCTCGTAAGCTTCGAGCAATGTCACGCCGATCGCGACGCCGCAGGGGTTGGCGTGCTTGATGATCGCCACCGCCGCGCTGGCCTCAGCGTCGAATTCGGCGACGAGTTCGTAGGCGGCGTCGGTGTCGGCAATGTTGTTGTAGGAGAGCTCCTTTCCCTGCGCCTGGAGCGCCGTCGCCACGCCCGGGCGCGCCTCGGGACCGAGATAGAAGGCGGCGGCCTGGTGCGGATTCTCGCCATAGCGCAGCGCGCTCGCGAGCTTGCCGCCGAACGCGCGCCAGTCCGGCGCGGCCTCGTGCCTCTCGCGCGCGAGCCAGTTGGAAATCGCGGAATCGTAGGCGGCCGTGCGCGCAAAAGCCTTTTGCGCCATCCCCCGGCGGAAGCTGCGCCGGGTCGAGCCGCCTTGCGCGTCCAGCTCCGCCAAGAGCGCGTCATAGTCCGCTACGTCGACGATCGCGAGGACGTCGCGGTGGTTCTTGGCCGCGGCGCGGATCATCGCGGGACCGCCGATGTCGATATTCTCGAGCATTTCGTTAAACGGCGCGCCGCGGCGCAGCGCGTCCTCGAACGGATAGAGATTGACGATGAGCAGGTCGATCGGCGCGATGCCGTGGGCGATCATCGCGGCCAGATGCGCGGGATCGTTGCGGATCGCGAGCAGGCCGCCATGCACGCGCGGATGCAGGGTCTTCAGCCGCCCGTCCATCATCTCGGGGAAGCCGGTCAGCGTCCCGACGTCCAGGACCGCAACGCCGCCTCGAGCGAGCGCCGTCGCCGTGCCGCCGGTGGAGACGATCTCGACGCCCCGCCCCGCCAGCGCGCGGCCGAGTTCGACGAGGCCGGACTTGTCGGAAACGGAGATCAGAGCGCGACCGATCGGCGCCAAATCGATGCTCATTTACGGGGCTCGCGGAGTTAAAGAGGAATTCGCGCGGCCCGTATCATGCTTTGCAGACGTTCGGAACGGTATTCGGAGCGCGGGACCCTTAGATCTGCCTCCGCTGCGATACTACCAATTGCAGAAGCAAGGGCTCGGTGGCTCAGCCGACGCGGTTTTGAGGCCTCCTAACGCAACGGCGCCAAGTATGAAAACCACGGAGAGCGCCGCCAAAGCGATTTTGCTAAACCTGCGCATGTAGTCCTCCTTGATGAGGCGTTACCTAAGCCAGCCGGCGGCCTGACCAAAAAGCCAGCCGACTCCCCACGCATAATTCACCGTGCGTTCCGAAGATGTGGTATCCGCTACATTTCGCGTTGATCGCCCATCGGCTCACTATCGAAGCGATGTGGCAATCATGATCGCGCCAGCGCCCGCCCCAGCCAGTCCGCGCGGTATGCCTCCAGCGAGTCCAGTTCCCAGCTCCGATGCGCGACCAATTCCGGTAGCGGCGGACAGTTCGGCCACGACGCCAGCAGCGCCGCGCCATAGGCGGCGCCGATCGGGCGGCGGGTCGAGACGACGTTCTGGCCCCGGCGCAATTGCGCGAGCACGGCGCCGAACGCGGCGTTGGCGCCAAGGTTGCCGTCGACGACGACAGCGCCCTCGCGGACGCCGAGCCGGGTCAGCATGTGGTCGGTCATAAGCGCGACATAGAGCGTCGCCAGCGCGCCGCGTTCGCCCGGCGCGAGATCGCCGACGATGCGGCCGCGCACATGCACGAACGGGCCGCCCTGCGGGCTGAACGCCGGCAGAGCTAGCGTTCGCCGGTCGATCAGCCCCTGCACGGCTTCGCGCGCGGGCGCCGCGAGATCGGTCCCCGCGATCTCGGCATATTCGCGCCCGCCCATGAATCGCCCGGTGGCCGTCGGCCGTCCCGTGATGTCGAGATTGGCGAGCATGTCGGCTTTCGGATCGAGGCCATCGATCGGCAGGCCGACGCCAAGGAGAATGACCCACGTTCCCGTCGAGACGACCGTGAACGGCGCCGGCCAATGGGCGAGATAGGGGATGATCGAGGCGTTGGAATCGTGCACGCCGCACAGCACTCGGACATCGGACCCGAGGCCCGCCGCCGCGGCGAACTCCGCGCTCTGCGGCCCGAGCGGCGCCCAAGCCGAGAGGAGCGGCGGCACGCGGCCTTGCAGACCCAGCGCGGCGACGAGATCCGAGGCGCGGCCTTCGGCGGGCATCCAGAGGTCGGTATGGCAGGCGATCGAAGTCGCCTCCGTGGCGGCGGCCCCGGTCATTCGCCAGGCCCAATATTGCGGATAGAACAGCAAGCAGCGCGCGCGGGCGAAGCCGTCGGGGTCGATCGCCTGCTGCCATGCCAGCTGGCGTCCCACATTCAGCCCATACGCGAGGCTCGGGGAATAGCTGCGCCCAAACGGCGGGCGAATCTTTGCGTAGGCCGGCTCGATCTCCTCGACGCGGGTTTCCTCGTAGTCGATCGCGGGCATCGCGAGGCCCTGATCGTCGACCAGAACAGCGGCGGCGCCGTGGGTGGTCGGGACGATCGTCTCGACCCGATCTATCCTGGCCGCCTCGGCGAGTGAAGCGACGAAAAAGCTCCAGATCGCCTCGACGTTCGCATGCAGATAGGGAGGGCCCGGCAGCGGGCGGTTGGGGGTCGAACGCTCCCAGAGCACGGCGCCGCCGGGGTCGAACAAGGCCAGCTTGACGTTGGTCTTGCCGACGTCAAGCACTGCGACGGCGCCGCTCATGGCTCGTGTCCTCACTTTTTATCCCTTCTCCCGCTCTTGCGGGAGAAGGTGTCGGCGAAGCCGGCGGATGAGGGCCCGTCGTAACTGCAACGCCCCTCACCCCAACCCTCTCCCACACGAGCGGGAGAGGGGGCTAGTGCCGATGAACCAGTTCGACGAGCGGCGTCGCGATGGGCGAACCGTCGGCGTTCGTAACCATGATGTCCCTCATGTAGGCCCACCACTTGCGCATGATCGGCTGCTCGGCCAACGTATCCATCTTATGGTCCTCCGCCCGCTCGAGATAGGCGAACAGCGTGTGGGTCCGCTCGTCGAGAAAAATGGAATAGTTGGAAATGCCGCTGTTGCGCAGCAGTTCGCTGAGCTCTGGCCAGATCGCGTCGTGACGGCGACGATATTCATCGGCCGCGCCTGGATTGAGCTGCATGGCGAAGCCGACGCGTTCACGGGGCATGGGGGCCTCCTTAGTGTTTCGTGACCCCACCCCTAACCCCTCCCCGTAAGTAAGGGGAGGGGAAAAGAGCTGCGCCGGCTCTTCTCCTCTTCACGTTATTTTTGGCAGGGGCCGTAGAGCTAGACGACACCCTGGTACATTTCAATCCAGCGGCTCTGCCGCCGATGACTATCCGCGGAC
>JBAQGU010001142.1:0-3431 GCA_049287975.1 Roseiarcus sp. | reverse complement strand
GGCGAGAACGATCAGCGCATCGCCGCCGGGGCGTTGCGGCGCGGCCGGGCCAAGCGCGGGGGCGAGGGACGGCATTGGACGGGTTCCGGCGCGGTCGACGTGTTCGACGCCAAGGGCGATGCGCTCGCGCTGCTCGCAGCGCTCGGCGTCGCCGCCAACGCCGTGCAGATCGTCGCGGGCGGCCCCGCTTTCCTGCATCCTGGCCGCTCGGCGACCTTGCAATTCGGCCCCAAGAACATCGCGGGCTGGTTCGGCGAACTGCACCCGAGCGCCTGTGAAGCGCTCGACGTCGAGGGGCCGCTCATCGCCTTCGAGATCACGCTCGACGCGATCCCTCTTGCCAAGGCGCGCCCGACCAAGGCCAAGCCCAAGCTGGAACGCTCGGAATTCATGCCGCTCGAACGCGACCTCGCCTTCGTCGTCCCGGAGAACGCGCGGGCCGGCGACATTCTGAAGGCGGCCATGACCGCGGACCGCGCGCTGGTCGCGGATGCCGACGTGTTCGACGTCTATCGCGGCCCGGGCGTGCCCGACGGCCATAAATCGGTCGCGATTTCCGTGATTTTGCAGCCGCGCGAGCGGACGCTGACCGATTCGGAAATAGAGGCAACAATGGCCAAAATCGTTACCGAGGTGGGCAAGAAGACCGGAGCGGCGCTGCGCTGAGATGCGCACGTTCCTCATCGCCGCCGCGCTCATCCTCGTCTCGAGCGTTGCGCCCGCATGGGCCGAGGACAATCCGGCCTGCGCCAAGTTCGAGAACCCGCTCGAGTACAACGCCTGCCTCGCCAAGCTGGGACCGAAGGCCGGCGCGACGCTCGCCGTCCCCGAATCGGCCGGCGTGGCTCCCGCGGTACGCATCGCCCCCGCGACGCGCGGCGTTCGCTCGATGCACGCCTTCGCGGCCCCGCCGCGAACCAAGGGCAGGGCCCGGATGGAGTTCACGATCAAGTCGCGCTAGAGGGGCGCGCTCGAATCAACGACCGGTCGGGAATACGGTCCGCCGCTGCCTCCAAGCTTTTCTCCAAGCTTTTCCAAATCTAGGCTGTTTTGCTCCAAGCTTTTCCAAACATTCCTTTGGCCGTTTTGTGGAATTTCAAGGAGTTACAAGGCTTCCAAACCCACTTTGACGGCTTCCAAATTTTTTGGCCCGCGAAGCGCCGAGGCGACGCGAACGACCGTCGCGAGCAGCGGCGGAGCTACCGCGTTCGGAGGCCTTGGGCGTTGCCCAAGTCAGAGAGGATCGTTCGAGGCGCATGAAGGCAAGTTAGCACTGCTCATGTTTTTCCGAAAGCGAAATCCGGCTTTTATTGCGTTTGGCGGCGCCCGATGGGATGGCGATGCCGCGATCCCGCTCCAGATCGTTGGAATCTAGCGCGCGCTCCGCGACGCGCTGGTTGTCGCGAGACGAATTCATGCGGCCCGCATTAAATCGTGACAGCCCCCGAAGGGCCCGCATGTCGCCGGAATAAAGTCAGCGGGCCACCGCAATGTCGCCAAATCATGAGGGACGGGCGCGCGAAATTCGGTTAAGCTTCAGACTGCGGCGATGTTGCAGGGGGACTCACATGCGCTGTCGTTTGAACGTTACCGCCCAGCGGCGTGTGCTGTGCGTGTTCCCGGCTTACACGCCGTCGTTCGGCACGTTTTCGCACGCCTATCGTTTGATGCATGACGTGCGCGCTTTCATGCCGCCGCAGGGGCTGCTGCTGATCGCGGCCTATATGCCGCCGCAATGGCAGGTGCGGTTCGTCGACGAAAACATCGCGCGGGCGAGCGGCGCCGATCTCGACTGGGCCGATGTGGTGCTGGTCAGCGGCATGCACATCCAGGCGCCGCAGATCCGGGATATCCACCGCCGCGTCAAGGCGGCCGGCAAGGTGATGGCGCTGGGCGGCCCGTCCGTCTCTGCAGCGCCGGAGATGTATCCCGAAATCGAGTATCTCCACATCGGCGAACTCGGGGACGGCACTGATGCCCTGATCGCCGCGCTCGACGGCGGCGTCGCGCCGCCGCCGGCGCAATTGCGGTTCGAGACCAAGGAGCGGCTGCCGCTCACCGATTTCCCGATCCCCGCCTATGACCTCATTCCGCTGCCGCGTTACCTGTTGTGCACGCTGCAGTTCTCCAGCGGCTGCCCGTATCAATGCGAATTCTGCGACATCCCGGGCCTCTACGGCCGGCAACCTCGATTCAAGACCGCGGCGCAGATCAGTGCCGAGCTCGATGCCATATGCGCGCAGACCGGCCATCCGACGGTCGTCTATTTCGTCGACGACAATTTCATCGGCAATCGCAAGGCGGCGCGCGATATGCTGCCGCACCTCATCGCCTGGCAGAAGCAGCACTTCTATCCCATGCAGTTCGCCTGCGAGGCGACGCTCAACATCGCCAAGCAGACCGAGATCCTGCGGCTGATGCGCGAGGCCTCGTTCGGCGGCCTGTTCGTCGGCATCGAAACGCCGGAGGCCGAGGCGCTCAAAGCCATGCGCAAGGATCACAACAATTCGCTGCCGATGATCGCCGCGATCAAGACGCTCAACGATTACGGCCTGGAGGTGAGCGCCGGCATCATTCTCGGGCTCGACACCGACAGCGACGATACCGAGGCGCGGCTCCAGGATTTCATCGAGCTGTCCCACATTCCGATGCTGACCATCAATCTTTTGCAAGCGTTGCCGAAAACCCCGCTGTGGGACCGCCTCGAGAAGGCCGGACGTCTCAACGACGATCCGCAGCGGGAAAGCAATGTCGAGTTCAGGCGGCCGTACGACGAGGTGGTGGCGATGTGGCGCCGCGCGATCGCCCATGCGAACGATCCGGAGCGATTGTTCGCGCGCTTCCAGTATCAAATCGATGCCACTTATGCGAACCAGCTGATCCCGCCGGCGCGCGGCAAACTCACTTTGGCGAATCTACGCCGCGGGGCCGTGCTGGCCTACAACGTGTTCGTTCAGGCCGGCTTCAAGTCCGATTACCGGCGCCACTTCTGGCGGGCGGCGCGCCACGCCTTGCGGCGCGGCCAGATCGACGCGGTGCTCAGTATCGGTTTCATGACGCATCATCTGATCCAATTCACCCGCGAGGCGTTGCGCGACGAGCAGAATGCGTCGTTCTATTCCGCCAAAGGCCGCGTCCCCCAAGTCGAGAAAACCCCACAGCAAGACGCGGCGCCGGCGCTGCGCAAATCGGCCTGACCCCGTCGCCGCCATCAGGCTCACTGCGGGCGGCGGGCATGAGGCGTTGGGGTAGACCTATGCTGCACATTGCAGAGGTCGCTAGGTAGGTTTTTGTACATGACGATTCCTGGGGCAACCGAAGGCGAGCCTAACTCTGGATATGAACGGCTTGAAAGTCAGATCAGATGGTACGACAGCAAGTCTGGTCGCGCGCAACGTCTATTCAAGATTATCAAAGGCACCGAGTTTGTT
>JBAQGU010001141.1:0-2075 GCA_049287975.1 Roseiarcus sp. | reverse complement strand
GGCGTCGAGCGGTGTCATCGCGCGCGTTCTCAGAACGGAATGCTGTCGTTGAGGGAAGGGTCGCCCGCAGCCGGCGCCGCCGGCTTGTTGGCTTTGGGCTTTCGCTCGCGTCGCGCTGTTTTCAGCGCAAGCAGCGCGTCGACAAAGATGGTCCGGTAGATTGTCATCTCGCGGTCCCCGGCCTTCGCCTCGAGCTTCAAAGAGCCTTGAACTGCGCACTTCGCCTCTCCGAGCGCCAGCAGCGCGGCTTGCTCGGACTCGCCGAACGCCAGCGCCGTCCATTATTCCGACTCGTTGCCGACCGACGCCCTCACGGTCGCCGTGACGTATTGCTTTCCGGCCTTCGAGGTATTCTGCATCGGCGCCCGGAAAAGCGAGCCGGCGACCATGACGGACACGGTCATGGAGCGCCCACGCTGCGTACAACCAACCTTTCAGAAGCATAGCCCGCGAGCAAAAGCGGCTTCGCTGCGACCGTGATCTTTCTTGCGGCCGAAGATGTCGGACCGGGTCGGCCAGAACTGTAGCGCCAGCGCGCGAGATTTTTACTTGTCCGAGTCCAGGCCGAAATGTCGCTTCCACTTTGCTGGCGTGACGAGGTGCAACGGCACGCTGCGGGCCGCGATGACGCCGGGGACCATGCCGAAGCCGCAACCGAATTTGAACACGCTCGCGACGCCTTGCCCAGGGCGAGACGCGACAAGCTCGACGATCGCGAAGTCGGGTTTCATCTGCGCGATGCGCGCGGCGAGGGTTGCGGCGTCGACATTGCCGCCCGCGACGGGCAGGTTTCGGCCGTGATCGCGTCAACGTTGGGAAGTAGAACGCGAGCGCGCCAAATAGCCCCGGGTCGACGGCGAGGATGCAGAGCTTCGTCATCGCCGCGCCTCTCCAAAGCGAAGGGCGAGATGCAGAGCGGGCGTCCGAGGGATTGCGATTCAAGGCGAGGCGCTATGGAGCGCGTACAGATTTTTGGTTTCTGCCTTCAAGGCCTCGCAAGCGGCGGGTCTCTTTTTTGTCGTCACGTAGCCCGCGCATTGGACGCGACGAAATTTATCAATCCGCTGAGGTGCCAACCGTACTTGCGCTCCCCGATCCTTATTGGGGCCGGGACTTTGTGAGCCAGAGACGTCTGAAATGAGGAACGCTGAAACCGCAGAATTCCGCAGCTTGTGCTGTGTCGAGTAGCCGTTCTCTATTCAGGGAATCTGGTACGTTGTCGAGAGTTCTCATGCTTGTGCTCTTGGCTCATCGCAGCTTTGCTCCCCCCAATTCTTGTGCCGCCCTTTTGCCCGCGGGGATGTCTCTCAAGATCATTTTCACCCGCTCGGCCAGATCGCCAAGCCCCTGATTCGTCTCTGTTTCGTTCTGAAAGAAATTGTCTCCGCCTCGCACCTGGTCCATCAGATCGAAATCGTGCATGTCGTCGCGAATGGTCTCGATCGCAACGAGTAGCTTCTTGAGCCGAGCCCGCAACTCATTGCGATGCGGATATTTGGTCTCCGTCCTCACAATCAAGCCGAGCGTATTTAGCGCCTTCCGAATCACGAAGACGAGCCCTTCCGCAGGGTCATCACCAGCGATCAGTCGAGCAATGTTCAATACGGCGCCGTCGTCGTCCATCACGACGCGCGCTCTGGCAACTCGATAACGATTCCACCTGCCCGCGCCTCGCCGGAGGTGCGATCCGAAACGACGAGCGCCCACCGATTCAACGCCTCGCGCTTTTCGGCCGTGTAGACCGCTCGATTATAAATCCCAGCGACGCCCGCCGGATGACCGGAAATGTGATTCAGGATCGCTTCGCCGAGGTGAGGCAGCGCGCCGAGGTCCGCCGAGCCGGGTGGCAACAGTTCGGCGAACGTCGTGGAGACGCCACGGCTTGAGCTTCGCGGCGTCGCCCTTCTTGCCGCTCAACGCGGCCGTCATCCGTTCGTCGAGCGCCGCCTTGGCGTTTGACCAGCCCTGAAATGGACCGTCGCCGGCGCCGAAAACGTGGTCCCGACTGTCCCGCTGCGGCATGTCGCGCAAGATCGCAACAGCAGTCGGCGACAGCGGACGTCGTGGGGTAGGCC